>JAAYBP010000341.1 GCA_012730075.1 Acidimicrobiales bacterium
CGCGTCCCCGCGGGTTGGCTAGGCCCCGGGAGGGACGGGGCGGCCGCGGGCGAGGGTGATCACCCGGTCGGCGCGGGCGAGCACCGCGGGACGGTGGGTGACGACGAGGGCGGCGGTGCCCTCCCCGTGGGCGGCGGCGATGACGCCGTCCCAGATCCGGGCCTCGGTGGTGGCGTCGAGGGCGCTCGACAGGTCGTCGACCACGAGCATGGCCGGCCGCCGGGCCAGGGCGCGGGCGGTGGCGACGCGCTGGATCTGACCGCCCGACAGCCTCACGCCCCGCGACCCGACGACCGTGTCGACCCCGTCGGGCATCGCCGCCAGGTCCGGTCCGAGGCAGGCGAGGCGGATGGCCTCGTCGAGGCGGTTGCGGGGGAGTCCGAGCAGCACCGCGTCGGCGAGGGGCTCGCTGAACAGGCGCGGCACCTGGGGGACGTAGGCGACGCGGGGAGGCACGAGCATCCGTGACGGCTGCTCGACGAGCTGGCCGTCCCACTCGACGACGCCGGTCGCGGGGACGAGCCCGAGGAGCCCGCGGACGAGGCTCGACTTGCCCGCCCCGACCGGTCCGGTCACGACGACCAGCTCGCCGGGGGCCACGACCAGGTCGACGTGGTCGACGGCGACGGTCGCGCCGTGGCGGACGGTCAGACCGGTCACCCGCAGCCCGTTGCGAGGCGACGACCCCCACGCCGGGTGGCGCGACACCAGGTCGTCGGGACGGCGGGCGGGGAGGTCGGGGTCGTCCACGCCCGGGGCGGCGCCGACGGTCGCGTCGGCGTCGAGGGCGCGTGGCGCACGGAGGCGGAGGTCGATCGCGGCGGCCGCGCCCGCCAGGCGACGTCGGTCCGGCGGCAGGAGACGGGTCAGCCGGGCCGAGGACACGTCGGCCTGGCGCTGGTACGCGCCGAGCCGCCCGACGAAGCGGGGTACGCCGGCGACGACCCCGGCGTAGGCGGCGATCTGACCCAGGTCGCCGACCGTCAGGTCGCCCCGGGCGGCGATCGGCGCGGCGACGACGAGCGACAGGGCGAGGGCGATGTCGGCCGTCGCCCCCGACAGCGTGTAGAGGAGCTGGGTACCGACCTCGTCGCGCGTGGCCCGCTGCGCGCGGTCGTCGCCGAGGCCGGCGAAGCGACCGACCACGGCGGACTCGGCGCCGGCGGCCTTCACCGACCCGATGCCGCCGAACACGTCGCCCACGAACCCGGTGACCCGCGCCGTCGCCTCCCGCGAGTCGCGCCGCCAGCGCCGCAGGGCCGGTCCGAACGCGTGGGCGACGCCCATCACCACGAGGCCGGGCCCGGCGACCGACAGCGTCAGTCGAGGGTCGACCGCCGCCAGGGCGATCAGCGCCAGCACGGCCGCGCAGACGGTCCCGACGATGTCGAGCCACACGTCGAGCACCAGGGCGATGTCCTGGACGTCGTCGCGGAAGCGGCTGACCGCCTCGCCGGGGGAGCCGGGCAGCCGTTCGGTGGCGGGTCCGGCGTCGTCGACCAGCGAGCGCAGCAGCGACAGGCGGATGATCGAGTGCCAGCCGACCCACGCCCCGTGCCACTGCACGACGGCGACGAGGAACATCCCCCAGCGGCCGACCTCGATGCCGGCGAGGACGGCGAGGGCCGCCCACGGGACGGTGACGTCGCCACCCGAGATGGCGTCGAGCACCCACCCGACGGCCAGCCCGGCGGCCACGGGGAGCGAGTGGAACGTGGTCCACCAGACGCACGCGATCAGCCAGGCGCGGGGATCGCGCCGGGCGACCCGGAGCGCGAGGCGGAACCCGTCGCCGCGCCGCCACCGGTGATCCTCGGAGTCGGTGGCCGCGGGATCGGTGGCCGCGGGATCGACCGGGGGATCGGTGGCCGTGGCGTCGGTGGTGGGCCTGGCGTCGGTGGCGGGGGAGTCGGGGTCGAGGCGCGGGTCGCTCATGGCGTGACCTCGGTCGGGGCGCCGGGGACCGACGCGGCGAGCTGGGCGGCGCGCAGGCGGGCGAAGCGGCTGTCGGGGTCGTCGGCGAGGACGCGCCGGTGGCCGTGCTCGACCACCCGGCCGTCGTCGACGACCGCCACCGCGTCGACGTCGTCGAGCGTGGTGAGCCGGTGGGCGATCACGACGAGCGTGCGCCCCTCGCGGAGGCGTCGGGTGGCGGCGGTGAGGCGCGCCTCGGTGGCCGGGTCGAGCCGGCTGGTCGCCTCGTCGAGCAGGACCAGGCCGGGATCGGCCAGGAGCACCCGGGCGAACGCGAGGAGCTGGGCCTCGCCGCCCGAGAGCTGCTCGGCGCCGTCGAGGTGGGTGTCGAGGCCGTCGGGGAGGTCGGCGAGCCAACGGTCGAGGCCCACGTCGGTGAGCACGGCGAGGAGGCGTGCGTCGTCGACCGACGCGGTGCCGAACATCGTCAGGTTGTCGCGCACCGAGGCCCGCAGCACCTCGACCTCCTGGGTGACGACGGCGATGCGGCTCCGCAGCGAGGTCGGGTCGACGTCGCGCAGGTCGACGCCGCCGACCCGCACCGTCCCGGCGGTCGGGTCCCAGAAGCGGGCGACGAGCCGCCCGAGGCTGGTCTTGCCCGAGCCGGTGCGGCCGACGACGCCGAGGCTGGATCCCGGCGCGACCGTCAGGTCGACACCGACGAGCGCCCGGTGGCCGGAGTCGGTGCCCGCCTGGTACTCGAGGGTCACGTCGTCGAGCTCGAGGGAGAGCGGTCCGTCGGGCAGGGGCCGGGCGCCGGGCCGCAACCCGATCGGTGTGCCGAGCAGCCGTGCCGCCCGCTGGACGCCGGCGATCGCCTTCTGCGACTCGTTGAGCTGCTCGCCGATGCGGTCGAGCGGCTCGTGCACCATCTGGACGAACCGGAACATCACCAGCGCGCCGCCGAGGGTGAGCTGGCCCCGGGCCACGAGCAGCGCGGACGCGGCGAGCGTCGCCGCGGTGCCGACCGCGAAGGTGACGGCGGTGGCGGCGTAGGCGCCCTCGCCGCGGAGCGACGCCCGTCGGGCGGCCCGCCACCACCGGGCGGAGTGGCGGTGGAGGCGGTCGAGCGCCCAGCCGCCGGCGCCGTTGGCGCGGAGGTCCTCCAGCCCGCCGAGGCGGTCCTCGAGGTCGCCGTAGAGGTGGGACAGCACCTCGCGCTCGTGGTCGTGGCTCGGCACGGCGACGTCGCGCAGCCGCACGAGGACGCCGACCGCGACGCCGACGGTGGCGAGCAGCACCACGCCGACCCGCCACTCGATGACGAGGGCGGTCACGGCGACGGCGAGCAGCACCGCCACGTTGCCGAAGATCTCCAGCACGGCGGTCGACGTGAACCGGGTGACGGCCTCGATGTCGCCGTCGACCCGCTCGATCACCTCGCCGGCGCGGTGCTCGCCGTGCCACGACAGATCGAGCGCGAGGGCATGGCGGCACAGGTCTGTCCGCAGCCGGTTCCCGACCCGCCAGGCGAGGCGCACCGACAGCCAGGTCACGAGCAGCCGCAGCGCGTTGGCGGCGAGGAGGAGGATGCCGAAGACGGCCGCGAGGCGGGTCAGGCGGGTCGCGGTGGCGCCGTCACCGGCCTCGTCGACGAACGCCCCGAGGAGGAGCTGGGCGATCACGGGGAGGCCGACCGCCACCGCCAGCAGCAGACCGAGCCCCGCGAGGGCGCGACGCTCGGGACGCAGCTCCCCGAGGAGGAGCCTGGCCCCGGAGCGGGGTGCGGGCGCGACCGGCTCCACCACGCCCGCGACGCTACGGGTCCGACCGACGTGGGGAGCGGTGGATTACGGGTCGGGCGGTAGGGTCGTCCGGCCATGCGCGACTTCTCCGACGACCTCAAGGACCTGCGCACCTCGCTCGGGGAGGCCCACCAGTACCTACGCCTCGACGACCTGCGCGCCCGCCGTCCGCAGCTCGAGACCGAGGCCAGCCGACCCGACCTGTGGGACGACGCCGACCGGGCCCGCGCGGTCACCGGCGAGCTGGCGTCCCTCGTCGATGACGTCGAGGTCTACGAGTCGCTCGAGTCCGGCATCGAGGACGCCGAGACCCTCGCCGAGATGGCGCGGGAGGAGGGCGACGAGTCGCTCGAACCCGAGATCGCGGAGACGATCGCCGATCTCCGCCGCCGCTTCTCGACCCTCGAGCTGCGATCGCTGTTCACCGGCGAGCACGACGACGCCGACGCGATCTGCGAGATCCAGTCCGGCGAGGGCGGGGCCGACGCCCAGGACTGGGCCAACATGCTGCTGCGGATGTACCTGCGGTGGGCCGAGCGGCGGGGGCTCGACACCGAGCTCGACGAGGTGTCCGAGGGCTCCGAGGCGGGCATCTCGTCCGCGACGTTCCTCGTGAAGGGCCGCCACGCGTACGGGCTGCTCCGGTCCGAGCACGGCGTGCACCGCCTGGTGCGGATCTCGCCGTTCAACGCGCAGGGCAAGCGCCAGACCGCCTTCGCCGCGCTCAAGGTCACGCCGTTCCTCGACGAGGTGCCCGACGTGGTGATCGACGACAAGGACCTCCGCATCGACGTGTACCGGTCGTCGGGCGCCGGTGGCCAGCACGTGAACGTCACCGACTCGGCCGTGCGGATCACGCACCTGCCCACCGGCATCGTCGTGTCGTGCCAGAACGAGCGCAGCCAGCACCAGAACAAGGACCGCGCCATGCAGATCCTCGCGGCCAAGCTGGCCGAGGTCGAGCGCCAGAAGCGGGAGGACGAGCTGGCCGCCATCCGGGGCGAGCAGCGGTCGGTCGGCTTCGGCAGCCAGATCCGCTCCTACGTGATGCAGCCGTACCAGATGGTGAAGGACCTGCGCAGCGAGCACGAGACCGCCCAGGTCGACTCGGTCCTCGACGGCGACCTCGACCCCTTCATCGAGGCGTACCTGCGCTGGCAGCGCGCCGAGGGCCTGGCCGGCAACTGACCCGCCGAACGGCCCCGGATCGGCCGTTGGGCCAGCGGTTTCGCGCCATGCACGTAATCGCGTGTCACGCGTTCGTAAACTGCCCGACGGCATGATCAGGCTCGAGAACGTCACGAAGGTCTACAAGGGCGACGTCGTCGCCCTGCGCGACGGCTCCTTCGAGATCAACAAGGGCGAGTTCGTCTTCCTCGTCGGCCCCTCCGGCTCCGGCAAGTCGACCCTGTTCCGCCTGATGAACCGCGAGGAGCGGCCCCAGGCCGGGCGGATCTTCGTCGCCGGCAAGGACATCGGCGAGCTGAGCTCGTGGAAGATCCCCTACCTGCGGCGCAACATCGGCAGCGTCTACCAGGACTACAAGCTCCTGCTGAACAAGAGCGTCTACGAGAACGTGGCGTTCGCGCTGGAGGTGATCGGGCGGCCGCGCCACGTGATCAAGACCCAGGTCCCGGCCATCCTCGAGCTGGTCGGCCTGGCCAAGAAGCAGCGGAACTACCCCAACGAGCTGTCCGGCGGAGAGCAGCAGCGGGTGTCGATCGCCCGCGCGTTCGTCAACCGGCCGCTGATCCTCCTCGCCGACGAGCCGACCGGCAACCTCGACCCGGCCACCTCGGTCGGCATCATGCGGCTGCTCGACCGCATCAACCGCACGGGCACCACCGTCGTGATGGCCACCCACGACCGCAGCATCGTCGACACCATGCGCCGGCGGGTGATCGAGCTCGACCGGGGCACGATCATCCGCGACCAGGCTCGCGGCGTGTACGAGTAGGCGTCGCATGGCCCTCAACCTCAACTACGTAGCCCGCGAGACGGGCCAGAACCTCATCCGGAACCCCACCCTGACGGTGGCCTCGGTGATCACCGTCGCCATCGCCCTCACCCTGGCCGGGGTGGCCCTGCTGGTCGGCGAGGGCGTCGACAAGTTGGCCGGGAAGTTCCGGGACGACGTCCAGATCATCATCTTCGTCAGCCCCGACGCGACCGACGAGCAGGTGAGCGCCATCGAGGCGTCGCTGGAGGAGAACCCCGAGGTCGCCGACTTCTCCTACGTCGACCGCGACGCCGCCTTCGCCGAGGCCCAGGAGCTGTTCGAGGACCAGCCGACGATGGCCGACCTGCTGCGCCCCGAGGACGTGCCGACGTCGTTCCGGGTCAAGCCGGTCAACCCCGACATCGACTCGGTGCTCGCCCTGCGCAGCATCTTCCAGCGCCATCCCGGCGTGCAGGAGGTCACCAGCGCCGCCGAGGCGATCCGGGCGATCCAGGAGCTGTCCCAGAAGCTGAGCTACGGCGTCTACTTCGCCGCCGCCGTCAGCTCGGTCACCGCGGTGCTGCTGATCTACAACACGATCCGCACCGCGATGTTCGCCCGGCGGCGCGAGATCGAGGTGATGAAGCTCGTCGGTGCGACCAACTGGTTCATCCGCGTCCCCTTCATCATCGAGGGCATGGCCCAGGCGCTGCTCGGGGGCCTGCTCGCCATCGCGCTGCTGCTCGGGCTGAACCAGGTGCTGTTCCGCTCGCTGGCGCGCAACGAGTTCTTCGAGCTGTTCCGCCAGTTCGACTTCGCCAACTCGACCGTCGTGCTCCAGTCGATCCCGCTGGTGCTGGTCGGCATGGTGATCGGCGCGATCGGTTCCGGCTTCGCCGTGGGCCGCTTCCTCGACGTCTGACCCTGGGTCTCCTGGTCAGGTCGGCTCGTCCCGAGATCCGTCCGGACGCCTGATCCGGACCTCCCGATCTGGGTGTCCCGATGAGAACGTCGCATCGGCACGCATGGCTCACCGGGCGAGCCGGTAGCGCCCCGGCGGCACGCCGTGCACCCGCACGAAGGCCCGGGTGAGGCTGGACCCGTCGGCGTAGCCGAGGCGAGCCGCGATGTCGTCGACGGTCAGCGCCGGGTCCGCCAGCAGTTCCTCGGTCAGCGCGACGGTCACCTCCTCGGCGAGGGCACGGAACGACGTGCCCTCCGCGTCGAGGCGCCGACGCAGGGTGCGCGGGCTGACGTTGAGCTCACGGGCGACGTCGGCCATCGAGCGCGGACCGTCGAGCGCGGCGAGGCGTCGCCGCACCTGTCCGGCGATGCCGTCGCGGACCCGGCGCTGGGCGAGGATCGCGGCGCACTGCTCCTCGCACGCCCTTGCGGTCAGCTCGTTCGCCTGCGGCATCGGCAGGTCGAGCAGGGCGGCGTCGAACACGCCCCGGTTGGCGTCCGCCCCGAACAGGGGGCGCACGCCGAACACCTCCTCGTACAGGTCGGCGTGAGGGGGCTCCGGGCGGGTGCTCTCCAGGCGCCTCAACGGGATCGCCGCCGACAGCAGGTCGCGCTGGATCGCCACGATCGACGCCCCCTCCCGCTCGACGAGGAACGGTCGCACGTCGTCGGGCAGGTGGGCGTCGTCGATCGTGATCCGGGCCTCGCCGTCGACCTCCTCCAGCCCGATCCGGGTGAACGCGAACGTGAGGTCCAGGTACCGGAGCCCGAAGTCGATCGCCCGCCGCAGGTCGGGGCTCGAGGCCAGGGCGAACCCCCAGATCCCGTGGGTCGTGAGGTGGTACCGGAGCCCGGCGCGCAGGCCGAGGCCGGGGACGTCGGGCAGCGCCGCCAGCAGGTTGCGGATCACGCCGAGCTCCTGGTCACCGGCGATGGTGGCGTGGGGGTCGGCCAGGTCCGACGCGACGAGGCCGGTGCCCGACAGGCAGCCGGTCGCGTCGACGCCGTGCTCGGCGGCCAGCTCGGCGAGCACGACCACGCCCGCCGGGCTGCGGCGCACGTCGGGCTCGGGTGCGATCGGGTCCTCGCGACGACGGTCCGGCACGCGGACCATGTTGGCCGAAGATGTCAGGTCGCTGGCCCCGAAGGCCCGACCCGGCGCCGCCGATCTTCCTATCCTCCCGGTGATGCACAGGGGAACGCCTCGTTGGTCGGGCCGCGCCCGGCGGGTCGTCGTCGGATTCGGCCTGCTGGTGGTGATGGTGGTCGCCGACGCAGCGGCGATCGCACCCGCGGGCGCGGCGGGCGGTGGATCCGATCCGATCACCGCCGCGGGGTCGCGGCCGGTCACGGAGCCGGCGACGACGGAGTGCACGTCGCGGGCCTCCTTCACCCACGAGGGGTCGCCCCTCGCGGAGACCGCCCCCGACGGCTGGGTCCCGACCCCCCGGGAGCAGGTGGCCGACCAGTGGCTGGCGAAGCTCTACACCGAGGTGCTCGGCTGCGCGCCCGACCAGACCAGCTACCACCGCAACCGCGGCCTGATCCTCGACCGGGGGTGCACGCCCGAGACGTTGCGCGGGCTCGCCACCGACTTCCTGACCTCCCGGGCGTTCCTGCGTACGCCCTACGACGCGGGGGAGCGGCTGCTCGTCCTCTGGCGGATCGCCCACGAGTCCGAGCCCGACCCGGTCGCCTTCGCCCAGCAGTACCGCCGGCTGGTGATGCGGCGGGCGACGTGGGCGACCGTCGTCCGGGAGGCGCTCATCAGCCCCGACTTCGCCGCGGCGACCACCCGCCGGTGCGCCGGTGAGCGCTACGGATGGGGGCCGGCGCCTGCGATCGACCTTCCGGGCCGGCTGCTCGACCGCCTGCTCGGGCTGCTGGGCGTGGTCGGCTCCGGGACCGGCGCCGACCTCCAGCGGGCCCTCGACCGGGCCCGGCCCGGTCGGACGGTGTACCTGGCCCGCGGCGCGGTGATCCGCATCGACGAGCCGGTCACCATCCCCTCCGGGGTGCGGCTGGCGACGCTCGGTGAGCCGGGCCCGTCGGAGTACGCCTCGATGGCGCGTCTGGTCCGGACCCGCACCACGGGTGCGGCGACGGTCGTCGTCTCACCGGGGGCGACGCTCTCCAACGTGTGGGTCGACGGGCAGCGCACCGATCCGGCGGTGGGGATCGACCACGACTCGATCGGCATCCAGGTGATCGCCGGCTCGGGCCGTACATCGGTCCGCGACAACCGGATCTCGAACCCGGCCGGCTGGAGCAACATGGTCCTCGCCGCGGGGCCGGGGCTCACCTCGGACGCGCCCGCCTTCGTCACCGGCAACCTGTTCACCGGGTACAGCACGAAGTTCCACTACGGCGAGACCGACGACACCAACGACATGTCGACGAACCAGTGGGGGTTCGCCGACGCGGTGAGCAACAGCTACGGCAACACCGAGGTCGCCCACAACCAGATGGTCGACATCACCGACGTGAGCGTCGTCATGTTCCGCGTCGGCCGGGCGACCGGGCACCAGCGCTCGGTGGCGCACCACAACGTCGTCGTCAACGCGGGCAACTCGGGGTGGGCGGGGTTCACCGTCGACCAGCTCGCGGGCGAGGGTACGACGTGGGACTTCTCCGGCACCGAGGTGCGCGACAACCTCGTGTGGACCAGCCCGAACGCGTCGCTGATCACCGTCGCGGGCATCGGCACCAAGCCGTGGTTCGGCGACGTCGTCGGCCACGGAACCGGGCCGGTGCGCTTCGTCGGGAACACGACCGGTGGGGTCCGGATCAACTCCGAGTCCGCCTTCATGGTCACCCGCATGACCGAGGTGACCGCCACCGGGAACACGATCCTCACCCGCCTGCGTAACCACTCCGCCTGCCCCGACGCCTACGTCACCGTCGACGAGGCACCCGGGCTCGTGATCGACGTCCCGTACACCGAGGCGTCGCTGCCGTGGTTCCCCCACATCCCCGCCTGGAGCCAGGGCTGCCTGGTGGTCCACGCCTGACGATGACCGCGCCCCGAGCCCGGAGGGCGTCGACCGTGGTCCTCGCCCTGAGTCTCGCCGTCGTCGCGATCGGCTGCGTCCGGCCCCGCCCACCGCGACCGCCGGTCGAGCCCGTCCGTGCGGTCCTGCCGGTGGGTCCGCTGCGGCCCGACGGACGGTGGATCAAGGACGCCACCGGACGAACGGTCATCGTGCACGGCCTCCAGATCGCGCGGAAGACGCCGCCGTACCGGCCGCCCACCGGCAGCTTCGCCGACCGCGACGCGGCGGCGCTCGAGAGTTGGGGGTTCAACGCGGTCCGCCTGGCGTGGTTCTGGAAGGGCCTCGAGCCGGTGCGCGGGGAGGTCGACCGGCGCTACGTGGCCGAGATGGAACGGATCGGCGACGTGCTGGCCCGCCGCAACGTGTTCACCCTGCTCGAGGCGCACCAGGACGGCTACAACGAACGCCTCGGCGGGGCCGGGTTCCCGGACTGGGCGACGGTCGGAGAGGTGCCGCCGGGCGCGAACGGTCTCCTCGGCGAACCGGCGTGGGAGGCGTTCGACAACCTGTACGGCAACGGCGACGGTGTCGCGGACGCCTTCGCCGAGGCCTGGCGGGTGATGGCGACCGCCTTCGCCGACAACCCGCGTCTGCTCGGCTACGACCTGATCAACGAGCCGGGCGCGGGCCGGGCCTCGCCGACCTGCCTGTCGTTCGGCGCCGGCTGCCCGGAGTTCGACCAGGGGACGTTGCGCCCGTTCCAGGACCGCGTCGCCCGGACCATCCGCGACGTCGACGCCACGACGATCGCCTTCTACGAGCCGAACATCTTCCACGACGTCGGCGCGCCGTCGCGCCTCGACGCCCCGCCGCCGTCGAGTGGACCGGTGGGCTTCGCGTTCCACGCCTACTGCCTCAACCGCTTCCTCAACCCGCTGACCGACCGGGAGTCGGAGGCGCCCGGGTACGACTCCTGCGCCCGCTACGACGGCGCCACGTTCGACAACGCGTTGGCCACCGCCGAGGCGATGGGGGTCCCGCCCCTGTTCGGGGAGTTCGGCGACACCCAGGACCTCGACGACGTCGCGCGCATGATCGACCTCGCCGACGAGCACCTGACCGGCTGGATCTACTGGGGCTACAAGGATTGGGACGACGATCCCGGGGGCCAGGGCTCCGGGACGCTGTTCGACGACTCGGACCACGACGGCACCCTCCGGCCCGAGAAGCTCGCCGTGCTGTCCCGGCCCTACGCGATGGCGACCGCGGGCACCCCCTTGTCGAGCCACTACGACCGCGAGGGCAGGGTGTTCGAGTACGAGTTCGCCCCCGACCACTCGATCGCGGCGCCCACGGTGGTCTTCACCAGTCCGATCAACAACCCCCGGGGGTACCGGGTCGAGGTCGAGGGGGCCCGCGTCGTGTCGCGGCCCGGCGCCACCTA
>JAAYBP010000044.1 GCA_012730075.1 Acidimicrobiales bacterium
AACCACACGAGGTGCCAGGAGCGTTAGCGGAAAGCGAGCGTCGTCGCTAGACGGATTCCTCGCTGCGCTCGGAACTTGCGGTGCCGTGCTTGCTGGGTCGGCCTCGCCTATCGGCTCGGCCTCCAGGCACCACATGAGGTGCCAGGCACCTCGTGTGGTTCGACCACGCGGACCTCGTGTCGCGCGTACGGTCTTGCTCCGACTCCATCCGTAGGGGTCGGTCGACGACGCGGGAGATCCCAGATGCACACGTTCGCCGTCGTGGCGGCGCGACCGGGACGGCGGGTACCGGATCACGTCGAGGCGGCCCTGCGCGGGGCGACCCACCGGGACGTCACGTTCGCGCCGACCGACCACCTCCACTGGCGTAGCGACGACGGTGACGTCCAGGTGGCGGGGTGGAGCGTCGGCGCCGAGCACCTCGGGATGCGGTCGTACTGGCACCGCACGCCGTCCGGCGGTCTGGCCGCCTTCGCCGGGCATCCGTGGATCGACCGCGCCCCGTGGACCACCGACCGGGGCTGGGCCGAGCAGATCGCCGACCGGACGTCGGTGGCGACGATCGACGACGTCGCGCCCCGCATCGGCGGCCACGCCGCCGTCGTGGTCGCCGAGGCCGACGGGCGGGCCGCGGTCACCGCCGACCCGCTCGGGTTCCACGTCCTCTACCGGGGCCGCAACGACGACGTCGAGGTCGTCTCGAACCGGGCCGCGGTCACGGCGCGCCTGCTCGCCCGGCCCGGGGTCGAGCCGCCCCGCGACGTCGAGGCGGCGGTGCTGCTCGCCTACGCGTCGTCGGTGCAGCACGGGCGCTCACCGTTCCGGGGCGTGACCGTCGTGGACCCCGCGACCGTCGTCCACCTCGCACCCGGCCGCGACGCGACCGACCGCGCGTGGAGCGCCCAGCCGTGGCGGTCCACCGAGTTGGACGGCCACGATCCCGAAGCGCTCTACCCGGTCGCGATCGACGCCCTACGGGAGGCGTTGAGGGCCCAGGTCGCCGTGCCGGCGTGGACCCGCACCCTCGAACTGACCGGGGGGCGTGACTCCCGCACCGTCCTCGCCCTGCTGCTCGCCGAGGAGCTGACCGACGACCTGGTGTGCATCACCTGGGGGAGCCCGGCGCTAGCGGACGTGCAGGTGGCCGGAGCCCTCGCCGACCGCTTCGACCTCGACCTGCGCGCCCAGGGCCGCCCCCGCCGCCCGCGGCGCGCCGGACCCGCCGCCACCGGGACCGGGGCATCCGCCGCGGCGTCGCCGGCGCCGGGAGCGGCGGACGCCGCGGCGTCGCCGGAGGAGACCTTCGAGCAGCAGGTCCGGCGTCACGTGTGGCGCACCTCGGGCGGGATGAGCATCTGGGACATGTCGAGACAGGCCCGGCACCCGTCGCCCAACATCGTGCTGACCGGGCAGTACGGCGAGCTGCTGCGCACCAACTACGCGCGGACGACCGGCCTCGGGACGCGCGGCGACCTCGAGCGGTTCCTGCGGGGCGGTGGGTTCGCGTTCGACGCCGCCGGGCTCCTCCGCCCCGAGGTGCGCCGGGAGCTCGACCGGCAGGTGATCGAGTACCTCGGCCGGATCGCTCCCGACGACGGCCCGGAGGACGCGGCCGACGCCTTCTACCTGACGGTTCGGGTCCGGCGCTGGTTCGGCTCGATCCAGGAACTGGACAACCGCAACCGCCTGTTCCCGCTGTACACGCTGCCGGCGATCCAGGTGGCGTTCGCCATCGGTCCGCGCCTGCGGCGGGCCGAGCGGTTGCCGTTCGAGATCATGCGCGCCTGCTGCCCCGACCTCGCGACGATGCCCTTCGCGTCGAAGCCGTGGCCCGCGGAGCTGGTGGCCGGGTGGCCGGACGCCGACCGGTACCAGGTCGCGCCGCCGGTGACGCCGTGGCGGCCGCCGCGTCCGAGCCTCCGGCAGCGTGCCCGGGGTTGGCTGGGGCGCGAGCCGGCTCCGCGGCCGCGGGAGGTGCCGAAGCTGGCGGGGGAGGAGTCGGCGATGCGCGACATCGAGGCCAAGATCCCCGTCCTGCGGCGCTTCGCCGACCTCGGCCCGGACCACGAGCTGTACCGCTACCTCGACCACGACGCCACCATGCAGGCGATCGACGAGGTCGCCGACCTCCGCTACATGGCCCGCAAGGGGGTCCACGACGCCGTGACCGCGGCGGCGTGGCTCGCGGGCGCGGAGGAACCGGAGCTGATCGACGAACCCGGCTGATCCGGCTGTCCCGGCGGTCCGGTCCGTCCGCCGGTCACGGGCCGGCCGTTCGCCCGGAGGGGACCCGCCGCGTCGGACCACCCGGGCGGTGGCCGGGACGGTCAGGTCGCGACGGTCAGGTCGCGACGATCACGGCAGCCAGCAGTTGCCGATGGTCGGCAGGCCGAGGAACCGGGCGTGCAGCCACGTGATCGCCGGGGTCTGACCCTCGACCATCGCCAGGAGGTGCTCGCCCGGGAGCGACGACCAGGTGACGTTGGCGCCGCGGTTGCACCAGCTCCTTCGCAGGCTGCGGGCCTGGGCGTAGGGCACCAGCTCGTCGACGAGGCCGTGGTACTGGTACACGGGCACCGGCGGGCGGCCCGAGCCGAGCTCGTTCTCGGCCAGGCGGGCCTGCCAGGCGGGGGTGGAGAGCGGGTCGGTGTGGGTCCAGTCCGACACCCTGGTGAACACGGTCTGGAACAGCAGCGGCACCGCCTCGACGCTGACGAGGCAGAGGTCGTCGGCCTCCTCGCGGAGCTCCTGGCCGCGGGTGTTCAGGTAGGAGTCGAGGTCGAGCTCGGGGTAGGCGGCATCGAGGCCGAGGGCGGCGAGCAGCACGACCGCCATGCCGATGTTGTCCTCGTTGAAGTCGGCGACGGCCTCCAGGTCGCCGGGCACGCCGCCGGCGACGACGGCCTTGAGGTTGATCCCCTGCCCGTAGGTCGGGGCCAGTTCGGCGGCCCAGCCGGCGGCGCCCCCACCCTGGGAGTAGCCCATGAACGCGGTGGGGGTCGAGGACGACAGCCCGGTGCCGGGCAGGCGCTGGGCGGCGCGGGCCATGTCGATGACCGCCCGCCCCTCGGACTGCCCGACGACGTAGGTGTGGCCGCCCGGCGTGCCGAGGCCCTCGTAGTCGGTCACGGCGACCGCCCACCCCTGGGCGAGGAGGGCAGCGATGAAGGCGCCCTCGTAGTCGGCACCCTGCGTCAGCGTGTAGGAGGGGGCGCACGGGTCGCCGACGCCCCGGGTTCCGACCGCGTAGGACACCAGTGGCCGCTGGCCGAGGCCGACCCACGGGGTCGCGGGCACGAGCACGGTGCCGGATACGGCGATCGGGTCGCCGAGGGCCGAGGTCGACCGGTACAGGACCTGCCACGAGTCGACCGCGGGCACCGGCGTGTGCTCGACCGGGTCGAGCGTGAAGGTGCTGGGGCGGCTGCGGATGACGTCGCCGGGGGCACCCGACACGTCGGCGGCGTCGGTGTAGAACGCGTCGTCCTGCGGTTCGGGGGATCGCACGCGGCCAGCGCGAGGCTGAGCACGGCGACCAGCAGGAGTCCGAGGGGACGGCGGAGGCGAGGCATGCGTCACACGTTACCGGCGGTAAGCCGCTGGTGCTGGTGCCGCCCTACGGTCTGGCTCCGACCCCACCCGACCGGAGCTCTCCGACCACGTGGTCGACGCAGCGGGTGAGGGCGAGCACGTCGTCGGGCTCGATCGCGGGGAACAGCGCGAAGCGGAGCTGGTTGCGACCGAGCTTGCGGTAGCTCTCGGTGTCGTGCACGCCGTTGGCGCGCAGCACCGCCGACACGGTGGCGGCGTCGACGTCGTCGGCCAGGTCGATCGTGGCCACCACCTCGCTCCGCAGCGAGGGGTCCGACACGTACGGCGTCGCGTGCTCCGATGACTCGGCCCAGCCGTAGGCGTGGGCCGCGCTCTCCGCGCACCGAGCGGCGGCCCAGGTCAGGCCCCCGTACTCGTTGACCCACTCGATCTGCTGCACGGCGAGGAAGATCGTCGCCAGCGCGGGGGTGTTGTAGGTCTGGTCCTTGCGCGAGTTCTCGAGCGCGATGCCGAGGTCGAGGCTGGCGGGGCGCCAGCGGTCCGAGGCCGCGATTCGCTCGATGCGGTCGATCGCCTGCGGCGAGCAGACGGCGATCCACAGCCCGCCGTCGGACGCGAGGCACTTCTGCGGCGCGAAGTAGTAGACGTCGGTGTCGACCGGGTCGAAGCGGAGGCCCCCGGCCGCGGACGTCGCGTCCACGATCACCAGGGCGCCGGGGTCGGCCCCCTCGGGTCGGGTCGGCGTGACCGCGACACCGGTCGAGGTCTCGTTGTGGGTGAGGCAGTAGGCGTCGGCCCCGTCGACGGCGACCAGCGGCGGCGCCGAGCCCGGTTCCGCCCGCGCGGTCGACGGCTCGCCCAGGTGCGGGGCGCTTCGGGTCACCTCGGCGAACTTGCCCGAGAACTCGCCGAAGACGAGGTGGTGGCTGCGCTCCTCGATGACGCCGAAGGACAGGGCGTCCCAGAACCCGGTCGTGCCGCCGTTGCCGATCAGCACCTCGTAGCCGTCGGGGAGGGCGAGCATCTCGGCCAGGCCGTTCCGCAGGCGGGCGACCATGAAGCGCACACCGGGCTGGCGATGCGAGGTGCCGAGGTACTCCCCGGCCTGCTCGGCCAGGGTGGCGACCGCCTCGGGCCGCACCTTCGACGGTCCGCAGCAGAAGCGGCCGTCGCCGGGCAGGAGGTCGGCGGGGATGGTGATCTCGGGCGGGGCGGCGCTCATCGCGTGCCACTATCGCGGGCGACCCGGGCGCGGGGAAATCCCGTTCCCACCCGCCCGGGCGAGCCTCCAGGAGCCGAGCCCCGATGACCGACCCCCCCTCCGAACGCCGCCTGTCCGCCCGCGTGGCGGCGATCGCGCCCTCCGCCACCCTCGCGGTCGACGCCCAGGCCAAGGCGCTCAAGGCGGCGGGCGAGGACGTCATCGGATTCGGCGCCGGTGAGCCCGACTTCCCGACGCCGGAGCACATCGTCGAGGCCGCGGCCGCCGCGTGCCGCGATCCCCGCAACCACCGCTACACCCCTGCGGCGGGCCTGCCCGAGCTGCGCGAGGCGATCGCGGCCAAGACGCTCCGCGACTCCGGCTACGAGGTCGACCCCGCCCAGGTCGTCGTCACCAACGGCGGCAAGCACGCCGTGTACAACGCCTTCGAGAGCCTCCTCGACCCCGGCGACGAGGTGCTGCTGCCCGCCCCCTACTGGACGACCTACCCCGAACCGATCCGCCTCGCGGGGGCGATCCCGATCGAGATCGACACCGACGAGGCCTCCGGCTTCCGCGTGACCGTCGAGCAACTCGAGGCGGCCCGCACGCCACGCACCCGGGCGCTCGTGTTCGTGTCGCCGTCGAACCCGACCGGGGCCGTCTACCCCCGCGACGAGGTCGAGGTGATCGGCCGCTGGGCCGTCGAGCACGGGATCTGGGTCGTCACCGACGAGATCTACGAGCACCTCACCTACGGTGACCACGAGTTCTCGTCGATGCCGGTGGTCGTCCCGGAGCTGGCCGACCGCTGCCTCGTGCTCAACGGCGTCGCCAAGACCTACGCCATGACCGGGTGGCGGGTCGGGTGGATCATCGGCCCGCTCGACGTCGTCAAGGGCGCCACCAACCTCCAGTCGCACCAGACGTCGAACGTGGCCAACGTCAGCCAGCGCGCCGCCCTCGCCGCGGTCGGTGGGAACCTCGACGACGTCGCCCGCATGCGCGAGACCTTCGAGCGCCGCGGGCGCACCATGCACTCGCTGCTCTCGGCGATCGAGGGCGTCACCTGCCGCGAACCGGAGGGCGCGTTCTACGCGTTCCCGTCGTTCGCGGCCGTCGTCGAGCGGGGTGAGGTGGCCGGGCGACCGGTCTCGTCGACGCTCGACCTGGCGGCGGTGATCCTCGAGGAGGCCAAGGTGGCGATCGTGCCCGGCGAGGCGTTCGCCGCGCCCGGCTACGCACGGCTTTCCTTCGCCCTCGGCGACGACGACCTGGGCGAGGGCATCCGGCGCATCGCCGACCTGCTGGAGCCGTGACCGCCCGGGTCCTGCCCTACGGCGCCTGGCCCTCGCCGCTCGCCGCCGGGGCCCTCACCGAGGGGGCCGTCTCCGCCGGTGAGGTGCGCGTCGACGCCGACGACGTGTGGTGGAGCGAGGCCCGCCCGGCCGAGGGCGGCCGCATCGCCCTGCGTCGCCGCCGCGCCGACGGCACCGTCGCCGAGGTCCTCGGCCCGACCGGGAACGTCCGCACCGGACTGCTGGAGTACGGCGGCGGCGCGTGGTGCGTCGAGGCGGGCGTCGTCACCTTCGCCCACTGGGACGACCAGCGCCTCCACCGGGCCGTCGCCGACGACCCGGACGCGGCACCGGTGCCGATCACCCCGGAGCCGGTCACCCCGCGCGGCCTGCGCTACGGCGACGTCACCCCGCTCGACGCCTCGTGGGTGGTGGCCGTGCGGGAGGCCCACCCGGGCGAGGCGCCGGCGGGCGGTGCGCCCGAACCGGTCCACGAGATCGTCGCCGTGCCCACCGACGGGAGCGCCGCCGACGATCCCGACGCCGTGGTCGTGCTGGTGTCGGGCCCGGACTTCGTCGCCGCCCCCCGGCCCGGTCCCGCCGCCCTCGCCTGGATCGCGTGGGACCACCCGCGCATGCCCTGGGACGGCACCGAGCTGTGGGTCGCGGGCCTGGCGCTCGACGGCGACGGTCGCCCGACGGTGCGCGTTCCCCACCGGGTCGCGGGCGGATCGGACGAGGCGATCGTCGGGCCGGAGTGGGACGCGTCGGGCGACCTCTGGTGCGCGTCGGACCGGAGCGGATGGTGGAACCTCCACCGCGTGATCGACCCGCGCGGCGAGGCGCGCGTCGAGCCGGTCGGCCCGGTCGCCGCCGAGATCGGCGGCCCCCGCTGGGTCGGCGGCCTGCGCTGGTACGCGCCGCTCGGCGACGGCCGCATCCTGGCCGCCGCCACCGCCTCGGGCGCGACCGGTCTCGTGGTCGTCGACCCGACCGAGCCCGCGGCTCCGCCGGTGCCGATCACGGTGAGCGTCGGTGACGCGCCCGCGTCGGTCGTCGGCCAGGTCGTGGCCGGTCCCGGGCCGACCCAGGCCGCGGTCGTCGCCGCGTCCGCCACCGCCGGACCCACCGTGCTCCTGGTCGACCTCGGGGGCGGCTCGCGGCGCCGGGGGCGGGCCCGCCTCGCGGTGCCGCTCGAGCGAGCCGGCGACGCGTCGGCGTCGACCTCCGACGGGTCGACGCCCGCGCCGACGGTCGTACCCGCCGCCGAGGCCCCGCCGGCCCGGCTCGACGCGGCGTCGGTGGCCCGGCCGGAGCCGTTCACGTTCCCGACCGGTGACGGCGAGGTCGCCCACGGCCTGCTCTACCGGCCCCGCCTCGCCGGGGTGTCGGGTCCCGACGACGCCCGGCCGCCGCTCGTCGTCACGATCCACGGCGGCCCGACCAGCGCCGCCCGACCGATGTTCGACCTCCGGACGCAGTTCTGGACCACGCGCGGCTTCGCCGTCGCCGACGTCGACCACCGCGGTTCCACCGGCTACGGCCGCCCGTTCCGGCGACGTCTCGACGGCGCGTGGGGCGAGGTCGACGTGGTCGACTGCACCGCTGCGGCCCGGCACCTCGCCGCGGTGGGCGACGTCGACCCGGACCGCATCGTGATCCGCGGCGGGTCGGCGGGAGGTATGACCGTCCTGTCGGCGCTGTGCTCCTCGGACGTGTTCGCCGGCGGCACCGTGCTCTACGGCGTCACCGACCTCGCCGCCCTGGCCACCGACACCCACAAGTTCGAGTCCCGCTACCTCGACACGCTGGTCGGGCCGTGGCCCGAGGCGGCCGACGTGTACGCGGCCCGCAGCCCCGTCAACCGGCTCGACCGCCTCGCGGCCCCGATCCTGGTCCTCCACGGGGCCGACGACCGGGTCGTCCCGCCCGCCCAGGCGGAGGCGGTCGTGGCCGCCGCCGCCCGGTACGGTGTCCGCCACGAGTACCGGTCGTTCGCGGGTGAGGGGCACGGCTTCCGCCAGGCCGCGACGATCGTCGAGGCCCTGGAGGCGGAGCTGACCTTCTATCGAGAGATCCTCGACCTCGGGGCGTCCGGGTGAAGGCCGACCTCTTCCACGCGGTGCGCATCGCCCGGGCCCCGATGATCTGGTGGGGACGGCGCCGCTACGCCGACGTGGGCGAGCGCGAGCGCGAGACGCTCGAGCGCCACGCGTACCGGCGCCGGGTCCGGGGGCTGTGGGCGTCGACCGCGGTCGACCCCGACTACCTGTACCGGGCCGACCTCGACTCCGACAGCGTCATCCTCGACGTCGGCGCGTTCCGTGGCGAGGTGGCCCAGACCTTCGTCGACCTCTACGGCGCCCGGGTCCACTCCTTCGAGCCCGAGCCGAGCCTGGTCGATCTGCTCCGTGAGCGGGCGGCCGCCGAACCGCGGATCGTCGTGCACCCCTTCGGCCTCGGGCGCGCCGACGCCCGGCTCACGATGCAGATCGACGGCCCGGCGTCGACGGTGTTCGGCGACGACGGTCGAGAGGACGTGGTCGGCCGCACCCAGGTCGAGATCCGTGACGCGGCGGAGGTGTTCGACGAGCTCGGCCTCGACCGCATCGACTTCATGAAGGTCAACATCGAGGGCGGCGAGTTCGACCTGATCGAGCGGCTGCACGAGACCGGGTGGCTGCCCCGGATCCGGTACGTGCTGGTGCAGTTCCACGAGTGGCACGACGACGCGTACCGGCGGCGGTGGCGGGCGCGGCGACAGCTCCGCAAGTCGCACGACGAGATCTGGAACTACCCGTGGATCTACGAGCTGTGGTGCTCCCGCGACCGGCCGCCCCCTCCGCCGCTGTACACGCCGGAGGAGCAGGAGGTGATCGCCCGGGCGATCCGCGAGCAGTTCGCGGCGAGCCAGGAGGCGGCGGGTCCGACGTCCCCACCGGCCTGACCGCCCGGCCCCGACGAGGCGAGCCGCGGCCGGCGGCGTGACCGTCGCCACCCCCGGCGGCGACCGTTTGGTCGACCGGCCCCGGACGGGACCACAATCGACCCCATGGCCCGAGTCCTCGTCACCGAGAAGATCGCCGATGGGGGCCTCGACGCCCTCCGTGCCGCCGGGCACGACGTCGACCTCCGGCTCGACCTGACCCCCGACGACCTGCTCGAGGCGGTGGTCGGTGCCCACGCCCTCATCATCCGGTCGTCCACCCAGGTGACCGATGCCGTGCTGGAGGCCGGCGCGGAGCTGGTCGTCGTGGGGCGGGCCGGGATCGGCCTCGACAACGTCGACGTCGACACCGCCACCCGGCGCGGCGTGATGGTCGTCAACGCACCGCAGTCGAACATCCTCTCGACCGCCGAGCACACGATGGCGATGCTGCTCTCGGTCGCCCGGCGCATCCCTCAGGCCCACGCCGCGCTCGTCGACGGCCGGTGGGAGCGCTCCAAGTGGGTCGGCGTCGAGCTGGCCGACAAGACGCTCGGCATCGTCGGGCTCGGCCGCATCGGCAAGCTCGTGGCCCAGCGCGCCAGCGCGTTCGGGATGCGGATCATCGCCCACGATCCCCACGTCGCCGCGGAGCGGGCCCGGCAGCTCAACGTCGAGCTGGTCGACCTCGAGACGCTCGCCGCCACCGCCGACTTCGTCACCCTGCACGTCGTCAAGACGCCCGAGACGATCGGCATGATCGGCGACGACTACTTCGCCAAGGCCAAGACCGGCCAGCGCATCGTCAACGTGTCGCGCGGTGGCGTGATCGACGAGGAGGCCCTCGCCGCCGCCCTCGCCGACGGCCGCATCGGCGGCGCCGCCCTCGACGTCTACGCCAGCGAGCCGACCACCGACTCGCCGCTGTTCGAGCAGGCCGACTTCGTGGGCACCCCCCACCTGGGGGCCAGCACCCGCGAGGCGCAGGACAAGGCGGGCGACACGATCGCCGAGCAGGTCCGCCTGGCCCTGGCGGGCGAGTTCGTGCCGTTCGCGGTGAACATCGCCGCCGCCGAGGCGTCGGAGACGGTGCGGCCCTTCCTCGGTGTCGCCGAGCAGATCGGCGGCGTGTTCGCCGGGCTGTCCGAGGGCCTGCCACCGGTGATCGACATCGAGTACCAGGGCGAGCTGGCCGGCTACGACACCCGGATCCTGACGCTGTCGGTCCTGAAGGGCGCCTTCGCCGGCACCACCGAGGAGCCGGTGAGCTACGTCAACGCCCCGCAGGTCGCGGCCGACCGCGGGATCGAGATCCGCGAGACGAGCACCGTCACCGCCCGCGACTGGGTCAACCTGGTCACGATCTCCGGCGGCGGGCACTCGGTGTCGGGCACGCTCGTCGGGCTGCGGGCCGAGCCGCGGCTCGTCGGCCTCGACGGCCACACCGTCGACGTGCCGCCGTCACCCCACATGGTCGTGGTCCGCAACGACGACCGGCCCGGCGTGATCGGGCGGGTCGGCACCACGCTGGGCGAAGCGGGCGTCAACATCGCCGACATGGACGTCGGCCGCACCGACGAGGGCGCCTCGGCGCTCATGGTCATCTCGGTCAGCCAGGCCCTCCCCGGCGAGGTGGCCGAAGCGCTGCGCTCCGCCGAGGGCGTCACCTCCGTCGCCGTCATCGACCGGGCCTGACCTCCCCGAATTTC
>JAAYBP010000342.1 GCA_012730075.1 Acidimicrobiales bacterium
CATGAACGTGGTGGCCAGGACCTCCTCGGCGTGATCGAAGGAGTCGGCCGCGAACAGCACCGGCTGGTACCGGGTGATGTCGTACTCGGCGGTCGCCATCGCCCGGACGTCGAGCGGGCGCACCTCGGCGTCGCGGAACGCCTGGATCTCCCCGTAGGACGAGAGCAGGCCGGCGCCGTAGGTCCGCAGCTCGCCGTCCTCCCACGCGACGCCGAACTCGAGGCTGAACCAGAAGATGCGGCTGAACCCCTCCAGGGCGGCGTCGGTCTCGCAGCGGCGGGCCGCCTGCCCGGCCAGCTCGTACAGACCGGCCAGGCGCGGCGAGGCCAACCCGTTGGCGTGCCCGATCAGCTCGTGCACGACGTCGGGCTCGGGCGTGTAGAAGGGCACCGAGTGGTGGCGGATGTACTGCGTGGAGCAGAACCGGCGGTCGGCGAGGGCGCCGTAGAACGTGCGGGTCGGGACGAGGCCGGGCACCGGGACGATGCCCCAGCCGGTCAGCTCCCCGAGCCGGGCCGACACCGGGCCGAGCTGGGGGACGCGGTCGGACGGGAGGGCGAGCCGGGCGGCGCCGTCGAGGTAGGCGGCGACCGCGTAGACCCGGTGCAGGGCGGCCAGCTCGGTCGACACGGTGCGCCACACCGCGTCCTCCTCGGCCACGTAGGCCACCGATGGCACCGGGTTGCCGGGCCGGTACGCCTCGCCCACCGCCGCGATCGTCGCCCGGCGGCGCCGGTACTCGGGGTCGCTCACGCCGGGATGGTCGGCGGGCAGGTGGAGCAGGTCGGTCGACACGGAGCGCCTCCTCGGGTGCTGGGCGCAGTGTCTCCCGTCGGCCGACCGGCGTCCATGTCAAGGACATGATCCCGGACGTTCGTGTCGAATCGTCGGCAAACGGGTAACGATCGTCCGATCCCAGCCGATGGAGCGGCGATATGGCCGCCAACCCACCCCTCGACGACGTCGACCGCCGCATCGTGACGCTCCTCCAGCACGACGGGCGCATGTCGATGAACGAGCTCGCCCGGAGGGCCTCGATCGGACGGGCCACCGCCTACAGCCGGGTGGACTCCCTCGTCGAGCGGGGCGTGATCACCGGGTTCCGCGCCGAGACCGATCCCGCCTCGGTCGGCCTCGGGCTCGCCGCCTACGTCTTCGTGGACGTCGACCAGCAGCACTGGCAGCGCGCGCGGGCGTCGCTGGAGAAGCTGCCGGGGCTGGTGCACCTGAGCCTCACCAGCGGCGCCCACGACGCGGTGCTGCTGGTCCGCTGCGAGGACCTCGAGACGTTGCGCGACGTGGTGCTGGTCAAGCTCCACCAGATCCGCGAGGTGCGGAGCGCCCAGACGCTGTTCGTCCTGGACGAGTACCGCCCTCCGCCGCTCCCGCCGGCCGCCGCGCGCGACTGACGGCCGTGGTCGTCGCTACTTGAAGAGGACCTCGCCCGAGTAGTCGTGGATGCACGGGCACCCGAGGCTGCCGGCGTAGATGTGCGTGCGGTACGTGCCGTTGGGCGCGTACAACTGGAACGCCGTGCCGGAGCTCTCCGCGGGGTAGCCGAAGCTGTCCTGGGCGGCGATGCTCCAGCTCCCGTCGGGGTTCTTGCGCTCCAGGTTGACCACGACGAGGCGACCGCCGTCGCAGAGGATCGAGCCGGTTCCGCCGATGCCGCCGTAGCCCTTCACCGGGTTGGCGGCGGACACGCCGCACGCGGCCGCCGCCGGCGATGCCGGGCTCACGGGGTTGATCGGGCTCAGCACGGCGACGGCGGTGGCGGCCGCGACCGCTGCGGCTCGCGTCTTGGTGGGCATGAGGGGGTCCTCCTCGGGGTTGGTGACCGGCGTCACCTACCCATCCTCGGTGCGGTCAACCCTCGGACCGACGATCGTGATGGACCCACGACACCAACGCGGCGGGATCCCACGGATCGTCCACCGCGCCGTCCCGGGGGTCGCTCGACACCGCCGCGGTGATCATCGAGACGACCGCGACGCTCCTGAAGCGGGCCCCTCCGGTGGCGGCCAGGCGACCCAGTCGCAGACCCCCGTGCAGCCAGGCCATCACGTCGCAGTACGGGGCACTGACCACGAGGTCGGGGTCGGGATGGGCCTCGGCGCCGTCGGGGACCACCTCCAGCCGGCCGTCGCCGTGCACCAGGACGATGGTGCCGGCCAGGGCGGGGACGTCCACCGGCTCGATCGCGATGGTCGAGGTGATCGGCGCGCCGGCCCGGCGACGCTCGTCGGCGCGCAGCCCGAGCAGGTCGCGCCCGTCGGCCCGGCGGCGGCCGCCCGCGGCGGCGGACGCGGCGGTCCAGTCGGCGGAGGCGGTCGCCGCGGCCTCGGGCCGATCGACGTGGCCGCACACGGGGCAGGGGCTCACCACGACCCCACGGCCTCCGCCGCCGCGCTCAGCGCCCGGGTCTGCAGTCCGACCAGCTCCTCGGAGGTCTGGATCGTGCCGTTCAGGCGGAACGCGACGGCCAGGTCCGCCTCCGGGTCGGCAGCCATCCCCGACGGGAACAGGCCGGTCAGGTGGCCGATCGCGGCGGACGACAGACCGCCGAGCGAGCCGGCCGCGTGGTTGGCCATGAACCCTCCCGCGAAGCACAGGCGCCGGCCGACGACCGGATCGTCCACCGCCCCACCGCGGAGCTCGAGCAACCGCGCCACCGACCACGGGGGCGGCAGGCCGTCGACCGATTCACCGTCGACGACGCGGAGGACCGCCCCCATCAGGTCGGCGAGGGCGCGGGTCGACGCCACCGCGCCGAACGCGGGTCGGAGCAGGTCGAGCTCCGAGGGCAGGGCCTCCGACAGCATGGGGATCGTTCCCTCGCGCTCGCTGGCGACCGGCACGGTGACCGGTCGAAGCGGGTCGAGCGTGGAGGCGGACACGTGCAGCTCGTCGGCGAGGCCGAGCGGAACCAGCAGGTCGTGATGGATCGCCTCGGCCGACGACCGACCGCTCTCCTTGGAGAAGATCATCTCGATCAGGGCCCACGCCACGAAGTCGCTGTAGACGGGGCGGTCGGCGAGCAGGATCGATCCGATGACCTCCTCGTCGGTGAGGTCGAGGCCGAACAGCCGCCACGAGATGGCCGTCGGCGCCGCGAGCCCGGCCTCGTGGGTGAGCATCGACGCGACCGACACCGAGGCCGG
>JAAYBP010000343.1 GCA_012730075.1 Acidimicrobiales bacterium
CCGACCCGCCGCTACCAGCCCTCCGGCCGACCCCGAGGCGGACCCCGACGCCCCCGCATAACGTCCTGACCGTCACCCAGGTCCCGCGACATACGTGTCACCCATGTCCCGCGACAGAACACCGCCGCCGAGGGCAGGAATCGCGCGCCGCTTCGGGAAGGTCAGCCGATGGCGGCGGCGAGGGCCATGCCGACCGAGAGGCCGCCGAAGAGCCCGCCGAGGAGGGCGCCGGTTCCCCAGGTGGTGAGGCGGGCGAAGCCCTCGTGCATCTCGACGCGTAGGCCGGCGATGTCGGAGCGGACCTCGGCCCGCAGGTCGGCGAACTCGGCGCGCAGGTCGGCGAACTCGGCGCGCAGGTCGGCGAAGTCGGTCCGCAGCTCGGCCATGTCGGCGCGGAGGTCCGCGGTCTCGGCGCGGAGATCTGCGGTCTCGGCACGGAGGATGTCCCGGGTGACGGGCTCCTCGCCGATGGTGGTGGGGTACTGGGACAACAGAGCTTCCGCTGCCTCCGCGCCGACGATGGGCGCCAACGCGGTCAGCAGGTTCTGACGATGGGTGAGTGACAGGGTCACGGGATCCTCCGCGGGATCGGAACCGATACAGCGGGGGAAGTGCGGGCCCAGACTACCGACGCCATTCGTGCCTCACCAGGGCACGGGCCTCCGGTTGTAGACGAACGTCAACAGGTCGCCGGTGTCGGGGCTTGCTCGACGACGCGCCCGCGACTGCCATAGGTGTTCTCGACCACGACTCTGGTGGGGGCCCCGTCCACCTCGATCGCGGAACAAGGCGAACGCTTCGGCCCCAGCCAACTATCCGGGCATGGTCCCGTCTCGATCGACCCGCGCCCGTTCTTCCTCGCTGGGCGGCCGAAACTCGCAGATCTTCCATCGACCACCCTCGCGGCGGAGCTCGACGACCCACATCTCATAGCGTCCTCCGCTCTGGATGTAGCCGTAGACCCTGGCGATGTCGCCTTCGACTTCGAAGACGCCAGACAAGAAGTAGCCGCCACGTTCGCTCACCTTGGTGGAGTTGTAGTTGGGTACGTACTCGAATCCGATCGGCCGGTCGCCGGCGTCGGCTGCGGCAGCACAGAGCTTCTTCAGCGAGGCGCCTTCCTCGTCCAGCTCTAGATTCCAAGGTACGAGATGACAGAGGGCTGAACTCGCCCAGCCACCACCGCCGAGAACCGACAGGAGCCGCCCGTGGGGGCGGCTCCTGCGGCGGTCCTGTCGACCGAATTGGCGGAGGGTGTGGGATTCGAACCCACGGTGGGTCTCCCCACACACGCTTTCCAAGCGTGCCGATTCGGCCGCTCTCGCAACCCTCCTCGAACCCGGTCGCCCGGGGTCGGCCGCTCAGGATAGGCGGAGGCCATCGGCGCTCCCCAGCGCATCGGCGGCCGCGCCGGGCGCGAGCGCGGATCGGGCCGCTAGGGTCGTCGGCCTGCCCGTCCTCGCAGGGGCGGTCGGGTCCTGTGCAACTGCACCCCGTGAACCGAGTCAGGGCCGGAAGGCAGCAGCTCTCAGCGGTGCGTGCGGTGTGCCGCAGATCGCCTGACCGCCACCTGTGGGGGCGGGCACCTCTCGTTCCGGCCTGCGCCGCCGCCTCCGAGCCGCCCGGCGGGCCGCCCCGTCGTGCCGTCGAGCCGGCGCGGGGTTCCTGCCGTGAACGGGCGGAGGGGCGCCTCGGTAGCATCGCCGCGATGGCCCACCAGTCCCTCTACCGCCGCTACCGGCCGCAGCGGTTCTCCGAGGTGCGGGGCCAGGACCTCGTCGTCGGGGCGCTGCGCACCGCCGTCGCCGAGGACCGCGTCGGCCACGCCTATCTCTTCAGCGGGCCGCGGGGCACGGGCAAGACCTCGACCGCGCGCATCCTCGCCAAGGCGCTCAACTGCGCGGACCTGGTCGACGGCGAGCCGTGCGGCGTCTGCGAGTCGTGCACGTCGATCCAGGCCGGGCGCAGCTACGACCTCCAGGAGCTCGACGCCGCCAGCAAGAGCAAGGTCGACGACATCCGCGCCCTGATCGAGAGCGTCGCCCTCGGCAGCCCGGGCCGCACGAAGGTGTACATCCTCGACGAGGTCCACATGCTGTCGACCGGCGCGTCGAACGCGCTGCTGAAGACGCTCGAGGAGCCACCGGACCACGTCGTCTTCGTGCTGGCCACCACCGACCCGCAGAAGGTGCTGCCCACGATCCGGAGCCGCACCCAGCACTTCGAGTTCCACCTGCTCCCCGCCGACGAGCTCGCCGAGCACGTGCGCTACGTCGTCGCCGACGCCGGGCTGGCGGTCGACGACGCCGCGGTCGAACACGTCCTTCGGGCCGGGGGCGGCTCGGCTCGCGACACGCTCTCCGCGCTCGAACAGGCGTCGGCGGGCGGAGTCGGGGCGGGCGGCGAGCACGCCGAGGCCCTCGCCGACGCGGTCGTGGCCGCCGACGTCGCCGCCGCCCTCACCGCGGTCGCCGAGGCCACCAACGCGGGGCGCGACCCGCGCACGCTCGGCGAGGCGCTCCTCTCCCACCTCCGCGACGTGTTCCTCATCCGCATGGGCGGCCCGGTCGGGCACCTGTCCGACGTGGCCCGGGCGCGGGTCGAGGGCTGGGCCGCCGCCACCACCGACCGCGGCGTCACCCGGGCGCTCGAGGAGGTCGGCGAGGCGCTGCTGGCGATGCGCCAGGCCCCCGATCCGCGGATCCCGCTCGAGGTCGCGCTGATGCGGATCACCCGAGCCGCGCCGACGGTCGACGCCGGATCGCTCGACGAACTCGCCGAGCGCGTCGCCCGCCTCGAACGGGGACTGCCCGCGGCTCCCGACCCCACGCCCGCCGCCGCGCCACCGCCGAGCGGAGGACCCGCGGCGGCGCCCGCCCCGACGGGAACGGAGGCGACGGCAACGGACGCGACGGGATCGCCCTCGACGGTCGGAGGCGGAGCGCCGCCCGCGAGCGGTGGAAGCTCCGGGCGGGCCGCGGCCCGGGCCGCCGCGCAGCG
>JAAYBP010000344.1 GCA_012730075.1 Acidimicrobiales bacterium
CTCGCGGGCCCCGATGCGGTGGCACTCGGCGCGCAGGCGGGCGATCTCCAGGAGCTGGGCCGCCGCCTCGGGCACCGGCCCGTAGCGATCCTCCCACTCGTCACGGATGTCGGCCACCTCGGCCTCGCTCGTGACCGTCGCCAGCCGCCGGTAGGCCTCGAGGCGTAGGTCCTCCCGGGGCACGTAGTCGTCGGAGAGGTGGGCGTCGAGCGGCAGATCGAGCTTGACCTCGGCCGGCTCGCGGGGCTCCTCGCCCTTCAGCTCGGCGACCGCCTCGGTGACCATCTGGCAGTAGAGGTCGTAGCCGACCGCCGCGATGTGGCCGGACTGGCCGGTGCCGAGCAGCGTCCCCGCGCCGCGCATCTCCAGGTCGCGCATGGCGATGCGGAACCCCGAGCCCAGCTCGGTCGCCTCGCCGATCGTCTTCAGCCGCTCGTAGGCCTCCTCGGAGAGGGCGACGTCGGGCGGGTGGAGCAGGTAGGCGTAGGCCCGCTGCCCCGCCCGCCCGACCCGACCCCGGAGCTGGTGGAGCTGGCCGAGGCCGAGCCGGTCGGCCCGGTCGACGACGAGGGTGTTGACCGTCGGCATGTCGATGCCGGACTCGATGATCGTCGTGCAGACGAGCACGTCGAAGCGCTGCTCCCAGAAGTCGAGGACGACCTGTTCGAGCGTGCCCTCGTCCATCTGCCCGTGGGCGACGGCGATCCGAGCCTCGGGGACCAGCTCGCGCAGGTCGCGTGCGACGCGCTCGATCGAGCTGACCCGGTTGTGCACGAAGAACACCTGGCCCTCGCGCAGCAGCTCGCGGCGGATCGCCTCGCCCGCGACCCGGTCGGAGTACTCGCCGACGAAGGTGAGGATCGGCTGGCGCTCCGACGGCGGCGTGTGGAGCAGCGTCAGGTCGCGGATGCCGGTGAGGCTCATCTCCAGCGTCCGCGGGATCGGCGTGGCGGTCAGGGTGAGGACGTCGACGTTGGTCTTGAGCGCCTTGATCTTCTCCTTGTGGCCGACGCCGAAGCGCTGCTCCTCGTCGACGACCAGCAGGCCCAGGTCCTTGAAGCGCACGTCGTCGGACAGCAGCCGGTGGGTGCCGATGACGACGTCGACCTCGCCCCGCCCCACCGCGCCCACGACGTCGCGGGCCTGCCCGGCGGTGAGGAACCGGCTGAGCACCTCGACCCGGACCGGGAAGCCGGCGAAGCGCTCCCCGAAGGTCTGGAAGTGCTGCTGGGCGAGCAGCGTCGTCGGCACGAGCACCGCCACCTGCTTGCCCTCCTGCACCGCCTTGAACGCGGCCCGAATGGCGACCTCGGTCTTCCCGAAGCCGACGTCGCCGCAGACGAGCCGGTCCATCGGGACGCCGCTCTCCATGTCGGCCTTGACCTCGACGAAGGCCTTCTCCTGGTCCGGCGTCGGCCGGTACGGGAAGGCGTCCTCGACCTCCGCCTGCCACGGCGTGTCGGGCGGGAAGGCGAAGCCGGGCGTCTGGAGCCGCTTCTGGTAGAGGACCACCAGCTCCTGGGCGATGTGGCGGACCTCGGCCCGCACCCTCGCCTTCTGCTTCTGCCAGTCACCGCCGCCGAGCCGGCTGAGCGAGGGATCGTCGCCGCCGGTGTAGTGGCGCACCGCGTCGATCTGGTCGGACGGGACGTACAGCTTGTCGTCGCCGCGGTACTCCAGCAGCAGGTAGTCGCGCTCGACGCCGCCGATCGCCTGCTTCACCATCCCGCCGAAGCGGGCGACGCCGTGCTGGTGGTGGACGACGTAGGCGCCGGTGCGGAGGTCGTCGAAGTATCCGGCGGCGTCGCGCTTGCGGCTCCGCGGGCGCCGGTGCGGACGGCGACGGCCGGTGAGGTCGGCCTCGGCCAACACGGCGACTCCCGCGCCGGGAAGCACGCAGCCCCGGTCGATCGACGCGACGCGCACCTCGACGTCGAGGTCGTGCTCGCGCATGACGCCGGCGAGCCGGGCGGCGGAGGCCTCGGTGTCCGCCGCGGCGACCATCCGGACGCCGTCGGCGATCGCGTCGCGGGCCTGGCCGACCAGCCCGGCGGCGTCGCCCACGACGGGGTTCCACCCGACCGACCTGACCGTCGGCGTGTCGGGCGACTCGCCGGTGCCGGTCACGGTCCAAACCGGCGCGTCGGTGTGGGTGAGCAGCCGCTCGAACGGCAGGTGGAGCGTCGGGATCGCGGTGTCGTCGGGGACGTCCCACGTCGTCCGGGCCAGGTGCCGGGCGAGGTCGCCCTCCTCGGCGATCAGGTCCTCGGCTCGCGACCGGAGCCGGCCCGGCTCGACCAGCAGGACGAGGGCGTCGGGCCCGAGCAGGTCGAACGCGACGTGCTCGTCCGCCGTCAGCCACGGCAGCCACGACTCCATCCCGTCGAAGACGAGGCCCTCGGCCAGGCGCTCCCACTGCTCGCGGCCCCACGGTTGGGTGGAGACGAGGGCGGCGGCCCGCGCGCGCACGTCGTCGGTGGGCATCAGCTCCCGGCACGGGAAGATCGCCGCCGCCGCGACGGGTTCGGTGGCCCGCTGGTCGGCGACCGAGAACTCGGTGAGGCGGTCGACCTCGTCGCCCCACAGGTCGATGCGGACCGGCCGGTCCTCGGTCGACGGGAAGACGTCGACGATCGACCCGCGGACGGCGCACTCGCCCCGGGCCTCCACCTGCGGCTCGCGGCGGTAGCCGGCGGCGACGAGCCAGGCGACGGTCTCGTCCCGATCGAGCGCCTGACCGGGCCGGACGATCAGCGGCTCGACCTCCTCGACGTGGGGACCCATCCGCTGCACCAGCGCCCGCACCGGGGCGACGACGACCTTCGGCGCGTGCCGGGTGCGCAGCCGCCACGCCACCCGGAGGCGGCGGCCCATCGTCTCGACGTTGGGGCTGACCCGCTCGAACGGCAGCGTCTCCCAGGCCGGGAACAGCTCGACCCGGTCGGGACCGAGGTAGGCGCCGAGGTCGCCGACGAGGCGCTCGGCCTCCCCGGTCGTCGGGGTGGCCACCAGGATCGGTGTCCGGGTGCCGAGGGCGAGGTTGGCGACCGTGAGCGCTCGGGCCGGCTCGGCCACCGCCAGGTGGGCCTGCTTCCGGCCCCGGACGCCCAGGAGCCCCGGGTCCTGCGCGAGCAGGGGCGGCAGGTCCGACAGCGGGGCCCCCGCGTTGGGATCGGCGGGGGCGCGCCGCTCGGCGGGCGGCTCGACGGGGGCGTCGGTGGTGCTCAGGAGGGGGCCTCGATCGGGGTGGGGACGCGCGTGGACGCCGGGATCCGGCGATCACCGGGCCCCGAGCGGCCTCCCAACCTACCGCCGTAACAGTTGGGGTCGGAGGAAAACCGTTACCGCACGGGAAATCCGCCACCCGCCGGTGGCATCCTGGGGCGATGGCCTTCGACGTCGCGACCGTCCACCTCGACGACTTCACCGCGGGCGGCGACGCGACCCGGGTCGGGTTCGTCGACACGCTGGGTCGCAGCCTGGTCGAGACCGGGTTCGTCAAGGTCGACGGCCACACGGTCACGCCCGCCGACATCGACGCCGCCTACGACGCGGCGAAGGCGTTCTTCGCCCTGCCGGTCGAGGTCAAGCAGCGCTACGTCCTCCCGAAGGGCGCCGGCGGGTACACGCCGTTCGGCACCGAGCACGCCAAGGACAGCGAGGCGATCGACCTCAAGGAGTTCTGGCACGTCCACCAGACCGTCCCGGCCGAGCACCGCCTGTTCGCCGACTACGGCGCGAACGTGTTCCCCGCCGAGGTCCCCGAGTTCGAGGGGGCGATGCTGCGGCTCTACCGGGCGCTGGAGGCCGCCGCCCAGGCGCTGCTCGAGGCGATCGCCGTCTTCCTCGGCCTCCCCGAGCGTGACCTGGCCGACATGGTCGTGGACGGTCGCTCGGTGCTGCGGATCATCCACTACCCGCCGCTGCGCGACGCCTACGTCCCCGGCGCGGTGCGCGCCGCCGCCCACGAGGACATCAACCTGATCACGCTCCTCCCGGCGGCCACCGAGTCGGGCCTCGAGCTGCTCGACCGCGACGGCCGCTGGCACCCCGTCGACGGTCTGGAGGGCGAGATCGTGGTCGACGCCGGCGACATGCTGAGCCGCCACCTGAACCTGGTGATCCCGTCGACCACGCACCGCGTCGTCAACCCCGACACCGACGACGTCGCCCGCTACTCGATGCCCTTCTTCTGCCATCCGCGGCCCGAGGTCGTCCTCGACGCGCCCGACTCGATCGTCGGCGACGGCGAGCGGCACTTCGAGCCGATCACCGCCGACGCGTACCTGAACCAGCGCCTCGTCGAGATCGGCCTGCTCTAGCCGCCCGGCCGACGGGCGACGGGCGACGAGACCGCCCGACTGCCCGCGGTAACGGTTTTCCTCCGACCCCACCTGTTACCGGCGGTTGACCTGGGCCATCGCGCGCTCGACGCCGTCGGTCACGATCGTCTCGACCGCGTCGGCAGCCTCGCCGATCGCGATGTCGAGCTCGGTGCGCTCGGCCTTCCCCGGCCGGCGCAGCACGTGGTCGGCGCCCTGCTGGCGCCCCGGCGGCTTGCCGACGCCGATCCGCACCCGCACGAAGCCGTCGCCGTGGCAGTGGGCGACGATCGACTTCAGCCCCTTGTTGCCCGCCAGCCCCCCGCCCGCCTTGACCTTGACCCGCCCCGGCGGCAGGTCGAGCTCGTCGTGCACCACGACGAGGCGGTCCAGTTCGTCGATGTCGTGGCGGCGCATCAGGGCGGCGACCGCCAACCCCGAGTCGTTGTAGTACGTCTGCGGGAAGGCGAGCGCCACGCGGACGCCGCCGATCGACACCTCGTCGGTGAGCGACCGCTCGTTGCGCAGGCCGTCACGCAGTCGGCCACCGTGGCGACCGGCCAGCTCCGCGACGGTGTCGGCGCCGACGTTGTGGCGCGTGTTGGCGTAGTCGAGGCCCGGGTTGCCCAGGCCCACGACGAGGATGTCGGCGGGCACGGCGGGGGGAGGGTCGTCGCGCCCCGCGGGGGCGGAGCGGCGGAGGCGACCGAGGAGCTTCAGCCCTCGTCGCCGCCCTCGGCCTCGCCGTCCGACTCGCCACCCTCGCCCTCGGCGGTGCCACCCTCGGCGCCCGCGGCGGCCTCGGCGGCCTCGGCCGCCTCCTCGTCGGCCGCCGCGTCGATGGCCGCGCGGGAGACCTGGGCGCTGGCGATGACCTCGTCGTCGGCGATGTCGGTGGTGACGCCACCGGGGAGCGTGAGGTCGCCGACCGTGACCGTCTCGCCGATCTCCATGGCGGAGATGTCGTGGATGATGTGGTCGGGGATGTCGGCCGGCTTGGCGTTGATCGTCAGCGTCAGCATGACGTGCTCGATCATGCCCTGGTTCTGGTTGACCTTCTCCGGCTCGCCCTCCAGGAGGACCGGGACGTCGACGCTGATCTCCTGATCGCGCCGGATCAGCAGGAAGTCGACGTGGTCGACCGTCTGGCGGATCGGGTGGCGCTGCATCTCCTTGACGATCGAGAGCTGCGACTCGCCCTCGCCCTCGATCGTGAGGTCGATCAGGGCGTTGACGCCGGCGTCGGTGATCAGCGCCAGGCGCAGCTCGCGCCAGTCGACGGTGACCGCCACGGGCTCGCGGCCCAGGCCGTAGACGACGCCGGGGACCTTGCCCTCGGCCCGCAGGCGGCGGGAGTTGCGGGTGCCGGTGGACCGGCCGGTGGTGGCGGTGAGGGTGATCTCGGCCATCGGGGACTCCTACGTCTGAGATCGCGCCGGAGCGCTTCGTTCGGGAACCGGTCGAGGCTACCGACCCGGACCCGGTCGCCCCAAGGCCACCGCATCCCCGACACATCCCTCACCGCATCGTTCCGCGCGTTCCGCCCGCTGGCGTCCCTCCCGAGCCGACGGGCCCGGCGGACGTCCGACGGAGGATCCCGGCGCCCCGCCGTCCGGCGGAGCCGAGTCAGCTCTGGTTCTTGCCGCGGAAGATCTCGCTGACCGACGTGTCCTCGAACACCGCCCGGATGGCGTCGGCGACGATCGGCGCGACCGAGAGCACCTCGATCATGTCGATCTGCTTCTCGGTCGGCAGCGGCAGGGTGTCGGTGATCACGACCTTGCCCAGCGAGGAGTTCTTCAGCCGGTCGATCGCCGGCCCCGACAGCACCCCGTGGGTGGCCATCGCCCACACGTCGGTGGCGCCCTCGTCGCGCAGCAGCTCGGCGGCGGCGCAGATCGTGCCGGCGGAGTCGATCATGTCGTCGAGCAGCACGCAGCTCCGCCCGGCGACCTCGCCGATGATGTTGGCCGCGACCGCCTGGTTCATCGTGCCCGGCGGGCGGAACTTGTTGACGAAGGCGAGGTCGGCGCCGACCTCGTTGGCGAAGCGCTTGGCCGCCTTCACGCCGCCGGAGTCGGGCGACACCACCACCAGGTTGCTCGGATCGGTGTTGTCCTGGAGGTACCTCACCTGCACGGTCATGGCCGTGAGGTGGTCGACCGGCATGTCGAAGAAGCCCTGGATCTGACCGGAGTGGAGGTCGACCGACACGATGCGGTCGGCTCCCGCCGCCGTCAGCATGTCGGCGACGAGCTTGGCCGTGATCGGCTCGCGGCCCTCGGCCTTGCGGTCCTGGCGGGCGTATCCGTAGAAGGGACAGACGGCGGTGATGCGCTTGGCCGACGCCCGCTTGGCGGCGTCGATCATGATGAGCTGCTCCATCAGAGAATCGTTGACCGACTGGCCGGTCTCGCCGGAGTGGGTCTGCACGATGAAGACGTCGGCGCCCCGGATCGACTCGCCGAACCGGCAGTGCATCTCGCCGTTGGCGAACCGGCGGAGGTTCGGCTCCCCCAGCTCGACGCCGAGGTGGGCGGCGATCGCCACCGCGAGGTCCCGGTGCGACGAGCCGCTGAACACGTGCAGCCGCTTGGTCGTGTAGGTCTCCATCGGGCTCTCCCCCCGGAGGTCGTGGGCGGGCGGGGGAGCCGGGGTCACGGCCCCTCCCGATCGCCCGGAGCGGCGAAGAACGGACCGGTCGAGACCCCGTCGGCGACGACGTCGCCGGGCGCGAGGTGGGCGAAGGGGCCGACGTGGGCGTGAGCTCCGATCTCCGCGTCGCGGCCGGTGGTGCGCTCGACGGTGGCGCCGGCGCCGACGACGCAGTCGACGAGGCGGGTGCCCGGCCCGATCTCGGCCCCGCGGCCGACGACGGTCTCGCCCTGGAGGATCGTGCCCGGGAAGAGGGTGACGTCCGGGGCGAGGTCGACCGTGGTGTCGACGTAGGTCGCCGACGGGTCGAGCATCGTGACGCCCCGGCGGAGCCACTCGAGGTTGGTGCGGCGGCGCAGCTCGGCCTCGGCCGCCGCGAGCTGGGCCCGGTCGTTGACGCCGTGGGTCTCGGCGGGGTCGTCGGCGGAGATCGCGGCCACCCCGTAACCGGCGTCGTGCAGCACCTCGACGACGTCGGTCAGGTAGTACTCGCCCTGGTCGTTGACCGGCTGGATCCGCCGTAGCGCGGGGGCCAGCACCGAGCGGCGGAAGCAGTAGATCGACGTGTTGATCTCGTCGATCTCCAGCTCCTCGGGCGACGCGTCGCGGTGCTCGACGATGCGCGCGACCCGGTCGTCGCGGCCCCGAACGATCCGCCCGTACCCGGTCGCGTCGTCGAGCCGGGCGGTGAGCACCGTGCAGGCCACGTCGTTGGCGCGGTGGTGGTCGACGAGCTGGCGGATCGTCGCCGCCCGGAGGAGCGGCGTGTCGCCCGGGAGCACCAGGACGTCGCCGCCGTCGTGGCGGTCGTCGTCATCGGGGAAGGCGGTGAGGCCCACCGCGACGGCGTCGCCGGTGCCCTGCTGGGTGTGCTGCTCGACGAAGTCGAGGAGGAGGTCACCCTCCTCGGCCTGGAGCTTCTTGGTGACCCGCTCGGCACCGTGGCCGACGACGACCACGACGCGGTCGACGTCGCAGTCCGAGAGCGAGTCCAGTACGTAGCGCACCATGGCCTTCCCGCACAGGAGGTGCAGGGGCTTGGGTCGCTCCGAGCGCATCCGCGTGCCCTCACCGGCGGCGAGGACCACGGCGGCGAGCGGGCGGTCGGCCATGCGCCTGGTTCTAGCGCGCCGGGCCCCGCCTGGGAACCCGGGGCCGGATCGGCCCGGGCCACCACGGGGTCGCCCGCTGTCGCCGGCCCGGCGGCGGGCCCTCCGGCGGCGATTCGCCGGCGATTCGCCAGCGCACCCGCTCGCCCCTCCGGCAGCGATTCGCCGGCGATTCGCCAGCGGACGCACCGTCCGCGCGACGGTCGGCGGGCGGACGGCCCCGACGACGTGCGAACGGTCACACCCCTGCCACGAGCGGCGCCGATGTGACACGCTCGCGGGCATGAGTGGCAGCCCCGGCCGCCCCGACGGCGGCGAGGCCCAGGCGGTCGCGCCCGCCCCGGAGCCGGAACCCGCCCCCTCCACGCGCGCTCCGGACGGGGCGGCGCCCGCTGCCCCGACCGGACCGGCACCGGC
>JAAYBP010000345.1 GCA_012730075.1 Acidimicrobiales bacterium
CCGACGAGCGTCCGCTCGGCACCCGGTCGGTGATCGCGTCCGCCCTGCTCGGAGTGCGCCCGCCCCGGCTGCGCACCCGCACCCTGCTGCGGGCCTGCGCCCTGTTCGACATCAGCGAGGGCACCGGCCGCGTCGCCCTGTCGCGCATGGTCGCGGCGGGCGAGCTGGTGGCCGACGGAGACGGCTACGCCCTGGCCGGTCCGCTGCTCGACCGCTCCGCCCGGCAGGACCGCAGCGCCGAGCCCACCGTCGGGGTATGGAAGCCGGGCGACGGCTGGACCACCGCCATCGTCACCGGCGAGGCGCGCCCCGCCGCCGAGCGGGCCGCGCTGCGCCGGGCCGCCGCCGACCTCCGCCTCGCCGAGCTGCGCGAGGGGGTGTGGGTGCGTCCCGACAACCTCGGTCGATCGGACGGGCCGGCAGCCGCGGTAGTCCGCGCCCAGTGCCTGACCGGCACTGCGACGTTCGACACCGACGAGGCGGCGCTGGCGACCCGGCTGTGGGACCTCGCCGGCTGGAACGAGCGGGCCCGCCGACTCGAGCGGGCGCTGGCGCGGTCGCTACCAGCGCTCGACGGGGAGGGCCAGCGGGTCCTCGCCGGGGCGTTCGTCCTGTCGGCCGCCGTCTGGCGCCACCTCCAGGCCGATCCGCTCCTGCCGGCGGGCCTGCTTCCGCCGACGTGGGGCGGTGACGATCTGCGCGACGCGCACCGGCGATGGCGAGTCGTCTTCGACCGGGCGTGGGTCGCCTGGACGCGCGTCGACGACCGGCTCTGACCCGACGAGCGGGGCGGCGACGGGCGGGGGCACAGCCGCGACCGGACGGCCGCCGCCGGTGGGAGTTGGGAAGCGGTCGTCGAGCTGGCGACGACGGGTGACCGTCGGGGCGGCACCCTCGACCCGGGCGGCGGTCGAATCGGCGGGGCGAGCGGCGCGCTGCCAGCCGGTCGGCACCGTGACGGCGGCCGGAACCCGGCGGTCGAGCACGACGACCTGCTCGCGTCGACGGGCGACCGTCCGCATGACCGCGACGACGAGGACGACCCCGAGGAGCAGGCCCACCACGGCCGCGACCACGATTCCGACGCTCATCGTGATGTTCCCGACCACCATCGGCGCACCCTACCGGAACCGCGCGGCGAATCGGCGCCACCACCGAGGGTACGGGTGGCGGGCACGGACGCGCCCACGCTCGTGCTGATCACCCTGACCAGTTCGGCCGCCGGACGCGAAACATGAGTCGTTCGGCCCATGCCGTCCGACCCATGCGGAGCCGAGGCGTCGAACCCCCTGGGTCGGGGCCGCCCGCCGCCCGTAGCCTCGCACCGATGACCGATCTCGTCGCCGGCCTGGACACGTCCGACGACCCGCGCTCGCCGCTGCGTCGCCTGTGGGGCTACGCCCGCGGCCACCGGGGCCGGTTCCTCGCCGCGATGGCGGTCACGGTGCTCAACAAGCTGGCCGACGTCATGCCCGAGCTGCTGATCGGCGTCGCCGTCGACGTCGTCGTCCGCCGCGACGACTCCTTCGTCGGCCAGGTGCTCGGGATCGAGAGCCTCACCGCCCAGCTCACCGCGCTCGCGGTGCTCAACGTCCTCGTGTGGCTGGTCGAGTCGGCGTCGGACTGGGTGTCGCACCTCCTGTGGCGGAACCTGGCCCAGACGATCGAGCACGAGCTGCGCCTCGACGCCTACGACCACGTCCAGGGGCTGGAGCTCGCCTGGTTCGAGGACCAGTCCACCGGCGGGCTGCTGTCGGTCCTGAACGACGACATCAACCAGCTCGAGCGGTTCCTCGACATCGGCGCCATCGAGATCATCAGCGTCACCGTCAACGTGATCTTCGTCGGGGCCGTGTTCTTCGCCGCCGCCCCGACGCTCGGCCTGTTCGCGTTCGTCCCGATCCCGGTGATCATCTGGGGGTCGATCCTGTTCCAGCGGCGGCTCGA
>JAAYBP010000346.1 GCA_012730075.1 Acidimicrobiales bacterium
CGGAGCAGCGCCCGGTACAGGTCGGCGTAGATGCCGTCCTCGGCGAGCAGGGCGGCGTGGCGGCCGCGCTCGACGATGCGGCCGTCGTCGAGCACGACGATCAGGTCGGCGTCGACGATGGTCGAGAGCCGGTGGGCGATCACCACCGCGGTGCGGCCGTCGAGGGCGGTGTCGAGCGCGGCCTGCACCGCGGCCTCGTTCTCGGTGTCGAGGTGGCTGGTCGCCTCGTCGAGGATCACGATGCGCGGGTCCTTCAGCAGCATCCGCGCGATGGCGAGGCGCTGCTTCTCGCCGCCCGACATGCGGTAGCCGCGCTCGCCGACCACGGTCTCGTAGCCGTCGGGGAGGGCGGCGATCGTGTCGTGGATGCGCGCGGCGCGGGCGGCGGCCTCCAGCTCGTCGGGGGTCGCGTCGGGCTTGGCGTAGCGGAGGTTCTGGGCGATCGACTCGTGGAACAGGTGGGGGTCCTGGCTGACGACCCCGATCGCGGCGCGCAGGCTGTCCTGGGTGAGGTCGCGCACGTCCCGGCCGTCGACGAGGACCGCGCCCTCGGTGACGTCGTAGAGCCGGGGGATCAGGCCGACGAGGGTGCTCTTTCCGGCGCCGGACGGTCCGACGACCGCGATCGTGCGGCCCGCCTCGACGACGAGGTCGACGCCGCGGAGGATCTCGCGTGACGCCTCCCGGTCGAGCGGCACCCCGGCCTGGGCCTCGAGGGAGGCGATCGACACCTCGGCGGCGGCCGGGTACCGGAACCGCACGTCGCGCAGCTCGATGCGGCCGACCGGGTCGATCAGGTCGACCGCGCCGGGCCGGTCGTCGACCGCGCGGGGCGCGTCGAGCACCTCGAACACCCGGTCGAATGAGACGAACGCGGTCATCAGGTCGACCCGGGCGTTGGTGAGCTGGGTCAGCGGCCCGTAGATCTGCACGACGAACACGCCGAGGGCGACGAGGGTGCCGAGCGAGATCGCCCCGGAGATCACCAGGCGCCCGCCGACGAGGTAGATCACCGCGGTGCCGATCGCCCCGACGAGGGTGAGCGCGACCAGGAACGTCCGGCTGTACATCGCCGAGCGGACCCCGATGTCGCGCACGCGGGCGGCCCGGCCGGTGAAGGTCGCCGTCTCGTCGTCGCGCCGTCCGAACAGCTTCACGAGTGTCGCCCCCGAGACGTTGAAGCGCTCGGTCATGGTGGCGTTCATCGCCGCGTCGAGGTCGAACGACTCGCGGGTGATCGACTGGAGCCGACGGCCGATCCGCTTCGCCGGGAGGAGGAACACCGGCAGCAGCACCAGCGCCATCAGCGTCAGCCGCCACTCGAGGACGAGCATCGCGGCCAGCGTGGTGATCAGGACGATCACGTTCGACACGACCGACCCGAGCGTGCCGGTGACCGCCCGCTGGGCGCCGATGACGTCGCTGTTGAGCCGGGAGGTCAGGGCCCCGGTCTGGGTGCGGGTGAAGAAGGCGACGGGCATCCGTTGGACGTGGTCGAACAGGGCGGCCCGCAGGTCGTAGATGAGGCCCTCCCCGATGGTGGCCGACAGCCAGCGCTCGACCAGCGAGAACCCCGCGGACGCCACCGCGGCCCCGGCCATCCCGACCGCGCACCACGTGAGGAGGCGGCTGTCGGCGGGTCCGCCGACGGTCTGGGGGAGGGCCCGGTCGATCACGACCTTGACCAGCAGCGGGGTCGCCAGCCCGAGCAGCGCCTGCACGACGATGGCGGCGAGGAACCCGGCGGTTCGCGCCCGGTACGGCCGGGCGAAGGTCCACACGCGGCGCAGCAGCCCACGGTCGAGGTGGGCCTGGCTCAGCATCGCCGGGTCGCTGCGGGACACCCCCCAGAGGATCGACTGCGCCTGGTGCACCCGGTCAGGCTAAGGCCGAGCGGCCGCC
>JAAYBP010000347.1 GCA_012730075.1 Acidimicrobiales bacterium
CACGAGGTGCCTGGAGGCCGAGCCGATAGGCGAGGCCGACCCAGCAAGCACGGCACCGCAAGTTCCGAGCGCAGCGAGGAATCCGTCTCGCGACGACGCTCGCTTTCCGCTAACGCTCCTGGCACCTCGTGTGGTTCCGGCGGCCTCGTCCCGTCTTCGGACGCGGTGCTGGCCGCCGCCCTGCTGCCCGCCATGCGCACCGGCCGTGACCTGGTGATCGACGGGGTCGTGTCGGCCCGGCTCCTCGCCGCCGTCGCCACCGTCCAGGACGTCTTCGTCACGTGGGACCGGGCGCTGCGGCCGCGCGACCCCTGGTACCGGCGCATCCCGGTGTCGGCGGCGGCGACCACCGACGACCCCGGACCGACCGGGCGCGGCACCGCCGCCTTCTTCACCGGAGGGGTCGACTCCTTCTTCACCGCCGTCCGGCACCGGTCCGACCTCGACGCCCTCGTCTACGTGCACGGCTTCGACGTCGCCGCCGACTCGCCGATCCGCTCGGAGGTCACCCGACGGCTGGCCGACGCCGCCGACGGGCTGGGCCTGCCCCTGGTCACCGTCGAGACCGACCTGCGGAGGCTCAGCGAGGCGACCGGCGTCCCGTGGCTCGACCACCACGGTGCCGCCCTCGCCGCGGTCGCCCACCTCCTCTCGGACCGCTTCGACCGGATGCTGGTGCCCGCCACCCACACCTACCGCCATCTCGAGGGCCTCGGCAGCCACCCCCTGATCGACCCGCTCTGGTCGACCGAGCGGCTCCGCATCGAGCACGACGGCGCCGACGCCACCCGGGTCGACAAGCTCCGGACCCTCGCCGACGAGCCCGCCGCCCGGGCCCACCTGCGGGTCTGCTGGGAGAACCGCGACGGCGCCTACAACTGCGGCCGCTGCGAGAAGTGCGTCCGCACCGGGGTCGCGGTGCGCCTCGCCGGCGCGGAGGGCCGGTTCGCCACGATCGCGGCGCCGTCGCTCCGCGCCGTGGCCACCGTCCGGGCGACGGGACGGGCCGCCGACTGGCACGACGCCCGCACCGACCTGGTCCGCTCCGGCGCCAACCGGCGGCTGCGCACCGCGATCGACGTCGCCCTCGCCCGCCACCAGCTCGCGACCTGGCGCTGGACCCGAAGGTGGTTCCGATGACCTTCGACCGTGGTGCCGTGCCCAGCGCGGTCGCGGTCGAGGTCGCAGATCGGGGCTGGGCGGCCGTGCCCGGCCTGCTCGAGGCCGCGGTGCTCGCCCCCGCGCGGGCGGCGCTCGACGCCGTGTTCGCGGCGGAGGACGACATCGCCGCCGACCGGGGCTGGGCCACCGAGGTTCACCGGGTCGCCTACGCGCTGCCCGCCAAGGACCGGCTGTTCGTCGACCTGTTCACCGATCCCGCCGTCGTCGCCGTCGCCGCGGCCGTGCTGGGCGACGACTGCGTGCTGGCCGGGGCCAACGGGCTCGACCTCCCGCCGGGCAGCCCCGGCCAGGGCCTCCACCGCGATCACCCGGTCCCGACGCCCGGCTGGACGGCCTACCTCCACGTCGTGGCGGCGCTCGACGACTTCACGGCCGACAACGGGGCGACGGTGGTCGTCGACGCCAGCCACCGCGAGCCGCGGGCGGAGATCGCCACGGGCGAGCTGGCCGACGCCGCTCGGGCCGTCCCGATCGCCGCCGGCGACGCCGTCTGCTTCGACGGGGCGGTGGTCCACGCCGCGGGCCCCAACCGCACCGGCTCGCGCCGGCGGGCGCTGCACGCGTTCTTCGCCCGGCCGTGGGTCATGCCCCACTGGGACTTCCCGGCGACCCTGCCCGAGGACGTGGCCGCCTCGCTCGACGACCGGCAGCGGCGCCTGTTCGGCTTCGACGCCCGCCCCCGCCGCTGGGATCCCGCGACCCGCCGCGTCCACCGCTGACCGGTAACAGGTGGGGTCGGAGGAAAACCGTTACCCACCGCCACCCGGACGCCCGGCC
>JAAYBP010000348.1 GCA_012730075.1 Acidimicrobiales bacterium
CGGCCCGCGAGGACGGTGTCCGGGTCTGCCACGGCGACCTGCTCGGCGGTGGCGATCTGCGCCTCGAGAGCTTCGACGGCACGCCGCTGGCGGTGTACGTCACCCTCCCGCCGGCGCGGGAGTCCGGCGACGACGGCGGCTACCCGCTGATCGTGCAGAGCCACGGCTGGGGCGCGCCGCCCACGGGCCCCGACGACCCCCAGTACGCCGGGCCCACCGCCGCCGCCTGGGCGGCCAAGGGCTACGCGGTGGTGCAGCTCACCGCCCGGGGCTGGGGCAACTCGTGCGGCACGCCCGAGTCCCGCGCCGCGAGTCCCGAGGCGTGCGAGGGCGGCTACATCCGCCTCGACGACGTGCGCTACGAGGGCCGTGACGTCCAGCACGCCATCGGCCTCCTCGTCGACGAGGGCATCGCCGACCCGGAGCGGATCGGCCTCACCGGCGAGTCCTACGGCTCCGGGGTGTCGCTGCTCGTGGCGACCCTCGACGACCGGGTGGTGGAGGAGGACGGCTCGGTGCGCCCGTGGACGAGCCCGGACGGCACCCCCCTCAGCATCGCCGCCGCGGTGCCGCTCTTCGGCTGGAGCGACCTGTTTCTGTCGCTGATGCCCAACGGCCGGACCCTCGATGCCGCCATCGTCCCGACCGACGAGCTCCAGCGGCCCGGCGTGTGGAAGCAGTCGATCGCCTCGGGCCTCTACTTCGTCGGAAACTCCTCCGGCTACTTCGCCCCGACCGGGGCCGACGCCGAGGCCGACGTGCGCACCTGGTTCGAGACCATGGGGGCGGGCGAGCCCTACGGCCCCGAGGTCGCCGACATCGCCGAGCTGGGCGCCCGCTACCACTCCCCCTACTACCTCCTCGACGGGTCCGTCGGCGTCGAGTCCCAGGCCCCGCCGCCGCTGCTGCTCGTCGGCGGCTTCACCGATGCCGTCTTCCCCGTCGACGAGCAGCTCCGCTACTACACGCGCCACCGGCAGCTCCATCCGGACGACCCGATCTCGCTGCTCCTCTTCGACGGCGGCCACCAGCGGGCACAGAACAAGCCCGACGACGTCGCCCTGCTCGTCGAGCGCGTCGAGGCGTTCCTCGACCACCACGTCGGCGGCGCCGGGTCCGAGCCGACGGACGGCGTCACGGTCGTGAGCCAGACGTGCCCGGAGACCGGCCCGGCGGGCGAACCGGTCGAGGCCGACACGTGGGCCGACCTGCACCCCGGCGAGGTCAGGTTCCGGTCCGAGGCCGCCCAGGAGGTCACCTCCGACGCCGGTGACGCCACCGTCGCCGCCGCCCTCGAACCGATCTTCGGTGGCCACGCCTGCACCACCGTCGGCGCCGCCGACCAGGGCGACGGCGTGGCGACCTACCGCCTGCCGGCCGCCACCGGCGAGGGCTACACGATGATCGGCGCGCCCACGGTCACCGGCGACCTGGCGGTCACCGGCTCCGACGCCTACCTCGCCGCCCGCCTCCTCGACGTCGACCCCGCGACCGACACCGCCGTCCTCGTCGCCCGGGGCGAGTACCGCATCGACCCCGACGCCTCCGGCCCGGTGACCTTCCAGCTCCACGCCAACGCCTGGCACTTCGCCGAGGGTCACGTCCCCAAGCTCGAGCTGCTCGGCCAGGACCCGGACTACCTGCGCCCGTCGAACACCCCGTTCACCGTCGAGGTCGCCGACCTGACCCTCCAGCTCCCCGTCCACGAGGTCCCGGGTGCGGCCGGCACCCCCGCCGAGGTGGAGGAGTTCACCCCGCTCGACGGCGCGGTCGACACCGCATCGGACGCGCCCGCGGACGCGTCGCCCACCGAAGACTCCGACCCCGCGGACGGCGGCACCTCCCCCCTGCTCCTGGTGGCGCTGGGCCTGGCCGTGGTCGTGGCGGTCGCGGGAGGGGTCACCCTCGTCCGGCGCCGCTCCCCCGGCTGATCGGCCGGTGACATCGGCGCTCGGAACTGGTGCCCTCTCGGGTCAGGTCGCGGGATCGGCCACCGGTCGGCCGACGGTCGACGCGAGGGCGACCACGCCGTAGGCGAGCGCCGCGGCGAGGAGCGCGAACTTGGCCGACGCGAACGTGAACGCGATCAGCGGACCCGGCTGGTCGACGTTCCCCCCGGCGATCCGCAACAGGGCGGCGTTCTCGATGGCATCGCACAGGGCGGCGACCAACCCCCCGATCGCGAACACCGGACCGAGCCGAGCCAGGCGCGGCCGACCCCGCTCGGCGCACCGGGCCGCGATCACCAGGCAGGCCGCGGCCGCGAAGAGCCCGTAGGCGACGAGGAACGCGTAGTCCAGCACCAACGTGATGCGTGCCGAGCGCCGACCGTCGGGGCCGAGCCGGGCGTTCAGCTCCGCCGCCCGCTCCGAGGTGCGGGCCAACTCGTAGGGCACGATGTCGACGCCGCGGTCGGCCATGTCGGCCAGCGACGGCATGCAGATCAAGCCGACCAGGACCGTCAGCACGAACAGCGCAGCAACGGTCCACCCTCGCCGGGGCCCGGTGGTGGCCCGGTGCACCAGGTCCTTCACGAGGCGGGCACCTCGCGCGCGAGCCGGAGTGGGTGCTGCTCGAAGGTACGGCCCACCCGGCGCAGGGTGCTCAGTGCCACGACGCCTCCGCGTCGGCCAGCTGGTTGCGGGGCCGACCCCGACTCCACTCCGAGTCGGGCAGGGGCGAGAACCCCGGACGCCACACCTTGGCCAGGCGTGGGTCCGCATCCGCCCGGAGCGACCGCACCACCAGGCCCTCCGCGTCGTGTGATCCGACCTGCGATCGGCCGAGGCGGGCCTCGACCGCTTCGATCGAACCCGGGACGCCCCGCCACAGCTCGGGCGGCGAGGCCAGGCCGAACCGTTCGCAGCGCTCGTTGCGCTCGTCCACGCTGACGAAGCTGCCGTCCCCGTGCCGGAGGTCGAGCACGACGAGGTAGGACGGGAGCCGGTCGTAGGCGACGGTGTGGGTGAGCAGGAGCCACTCGGCGTAGAGACCGAGCGGCTCGTCGCCGAGGACACCGACGAGCGCACCGTTGTTCTCGGCGATCCACGCCCTCAGCGGACCCAGCTGTCCGGCCCGGTCGGCCCCGCCGGGGCCGGACCGCAGCGCACATCGGACCACGTGGTCATCGAGCCACAGGACGACGTTGGCGCCGTCGAGCTTCTCCTCGATCGCCACCGGCGAGCCCAGGAGGCGCGCACGATCCGTCTCGCTGAGGACCTTGTCGTCGCTCGTTCCCCGGCCACCGGCGAGATGCGCGATCCGCGGGTACGGCGCGGGTGCGGTCGTCATGCGTAGGCCGTCAGTCGTGCGTCATGGGTCCAGATCTCGACGTCCTGCGGCCGGAACGCCGTCGAGGCGACGAACAGATCACGCTCGACCAGGATGGCGACGTCCCCGCTGCCGAGCTGGTGGTTCGCGGCCAGGTCGACGAACGCCACTCCCGTGGTGGCGCCACTCAGCAGCCGGTCGAGGAACGAGGCGTCCCAGGTCACGGTGTTGGCCTGGAACGGTCCACCTCCGTCGATGGCCGCCTGCACGAACCGGGTGAACGCCTCGGCGGCGGGACGGTTGTCGGCGGCCTGTTCGACGTGGTTGCCCGTCTCGATGATCGTGGATAGGGGCAGGATGAAGCGCTCGCCCCGGTCCTGCCGCCGTGCCAGTTCCGCCTCGGCCTCCTCGGCGCGCTGGGACTTCCCGGGCACCCTCAGGAGGTCGCAGAGCACCGAGGTGTCGATGAACGTGATCGTGCTCACGACGAGGCGCTCCGTCCGAGGATGTCATCGAGCACCGCCCGGGCGTCGCGGTCGTCACGCCGGTCGTCGGGGGCGTCCCGGAGCCGGTCATCCTCCGCGGCGCGACCCAGGCTCCCCACCGCGGCGATCTTCCAGTAGTCGGCCAGGTCGACGAGCCGCGTCAGGCGGCTCGCTCCGTCGGCCGATCGCTGGCAGATGATGACGCTGCGGTGCTCGTCGCCGGTGAGCGCGTCGAGCACCGCAGGGCTGTGCGCCGTCGCGAGGGCACGCACACGGCGGGAGCTCACCTGATCCCGGATGAGCGTGATCAGCGTCGCCGCCTGGGAGGCGTGGAGACCGTTCTCCAGCTCCTCGATCACGACCGTGGTCTGCCCCGCCGCGTCGTCGGACGCGAGGTGCTCCGGCATCGTGTCGACGGTCGGGGCCTGCAGGACGGAGGTGAGGATGGCCAGGAAGCGCAGCGTCCCGTCGCTCATGACGCGCGCCGGCACTTCCGTTCGGTGTCCGCCGATCTGCTCGACCGCGGTCAGCATGAGGTCTCCGAGGTCGGACCTCGACACGGTCACGTCGAGCACCTCCTGCTCGTTGAGGTCGTGGAGCGCTCGGCGGATGAGCTCCTTCGTCGCCGGCGACTCCAGCAGCGAACCGACCGCCGCGGACAGGTTGTCCGCGTCACGACGCAGCCAGCTGTCCCGGGCCGGGACGTACTGGCGCATGAGGTGCGGCACCGGGTCGAGCACGAACACCGACCGCAGTGCCCCCATGACCTGCGCCGCCGCCAGGTGGACCCGACGTCCATCCTCGGTCGCGGGGACGCGCGCCAGCACCTGCCCGATGAGCAGCCGACCGGCGCGGAACGTCTCCTTCGCGCTTCGGTCTCCGGACGCGGTCCCCCACGCGGCCCGGATGTCGCCGGAGTCGGGGTTGGCCGGATCGGTGATCAGGAGGTCGTGGCCATCGAGGCTGAGCCGCTCGTACACCACCTGCACGTGGGGCTCGGTCTGGATCTCGACGTCGAATCGGACCACGTCATCCCCGGTCCGCACCGTCGCCCCCAGCGCGAAGCTCGATGCGCCGAAGGGCGCGCATCCGGCCACCCCGCCGCGCACCGCGGGACCCTCACGTCCGCCGTCGAGGGCGTCGCGGATGTCCTCGTCGTGCGCCAGCCGCGACAACACCCACAGTCCGTCGAG
>JAAYBP010000045.1 GCA_012730075.1 Acidimicrobiales bacterium
CCCACCGACGCGGACCCCGGGCCCGCGGGCCGAGGCTCTAGGGTCGGGGGCCGTCCCGGAGGTCCCCCGTGTCCCATTGCCGTCGCCTGTCCCCCCTGCTGCTGGTCGGCGCACTCGCGCTGGCCGCCGCGTGCTCCAGCACCGAGACCGACGTCAGCCGGGAGCGGTTCCGCGACGACTTCCAGGCCCGCGCCAACGCCGGCCTCGGCGAGGACGAACCCGAGAACGTCACCGACGAGGTCGCCGACTGCTTCACCGACGCCGTGTTCAGAGACTTCGAGCAGCCCGACATCAACGAGATCTACCGGGCGCTCGACGAGGACGACCTCGGCGAGGACCGCCGCGACCAGCTCTTCGAGATCAACCAGCGCTGCTTCACCGAGGCCGCCGCGGCCGACGAGGGTACCGAGGAGCCGGAGGGCGAGGGCGGCTGACGCGCACCGGCCGCGGGGACGGGTCCCCGTCGGGCGCTCGACCCGGCGACGGACGCCGCCCCACGGGGTAGACAGGGCGCCGACGCCCGCCCGCCGGAAGGGATCCCCCGTGGCCACCACGCTCCGCCGCCCACTCCGCCTCGTCGCCGCCCTGCTCGTCGCGCTGGCGGCGGTCGCCTGCTCCGACGACGCGATCACCGCGGACCAGATCCAGGAGCAGCTCGAGGAGGCCGGGCTCACCGCCGACCAGGCCTCGTGCGCCGCGGAGGCGATCGTCGACGACCTCGACGCCGACCAGATCCGCGACCTCTACACCGCCGACGACGAGGCCGACGCCGGCGACGCCTGGCGGTCGGGCAGCGACGCCGTCGACCGCTGCGTTCGGGAGAACCCGCCCGGCTGACCCGACCCAGCCGCTACTCCCCCGTCTCGCCGTCGACGCTCTCCCGGATCAGGTCGGCGTGGCCGTTGTGGCGGGCGTACTCCTCGATCATGTGCACGAGGATCCACCGCAGGCTGGGCCGGTCCTCGCCGTCGGACCAGCTCCGGGCGGCGAGCTGGTCGATCCCGCCGTTCGCCAGCGCCCGTTCGAGCTGCGCCCGGGACCGCTCCACGGCGTCCGACCACAGGCCGCGCAGCGCGGCGGGATCGTCGTCGGCCGCGCTCACCAGCTCCCAGTCCGGCGTCGCCCTCCAGTCGATGCCGTCGAACGGTTCACCGCGCGGGTCGAGGTGCAGGAAGTCCGAGAACCAGATGCCCTCGACGAGCGCCATGTGCTTGAGCAGGCCGCCGAGGGTGAGCGTGGAGACCGCGGTCGTGGCGCCCAGCCCGGCCGCGTCGAGGCCCCGCGTCTTCCACTCGAGGGTCGCCCGCTGGTAGTCGAGGAAGCCGACGAGCGTCTCGACCTCCCCGGCCGCGAGCGGCGGCTCGAGGCGTCCGTGGTCGTCGACCGTCACGGAACCACGCTAACGGCGCCGGCGGCCCGCCACCGAGGGTCCTCCGGCACCGGTGCACGACGAGGAACCGCCGAAACCGCCGTCGGCGAGCGGTTCCGGCTCTGACCTGGGTGGAGGTGATGGGATTCGAACCCACGGCCTCTTCGATGCGACCGAAGCGCTCTAGCCAGCTGAGCTACACCCCCGTAGGGAGGTCAGAGCATATCCGCGGCCCGCGGCGACGACCGCATTACGAATGTGTGTCAACCGGCTGGTCGCGGGAAGTGCGTACCCATCCCCTCCACACCCGACGGAACCCGCCGATGAGGTACCCCATGACCCCCACCCGAGCCACGAAGCGGATCGTGACCGCGGCGGTCGCCATCCTGCTGGCCATCACGCTGTCGGGCTGCATGACGACCGGTCAGGAGGCCGTCGCCTCCTACCTGAACTCCGACCGGCGTTCGCACGGCCTGCGCAGCCTCCCGACGTCCGAGTCCCTCAACCGGAAGGCCCAGGCCTGGGCCGACCACCTGGCCCGTTCCGGGAGCCTTTCGCACTCGCGCCTGTCCTCGGGCGTCAGCGGGTGCTGGCGCCGCCTGGCGGAGAACGTCGGCTACGGCTCGAGCGCCCGCGCCGTGCAGACCGCGTACATGAAGTCCTCCGGCCACCGGGCGAACGTGCTGAACTCGGTCTGGACCCACGTCGGCGTCGGCTACGCCAAGCGGGGCAGCCGGGTCTACACCGTCCAGGTGTTCATGCAGGCCTGCTGAGGCGCCCCGCCCTCGAGGGCGGACGACCAGATCTCCCCCCGGTCACCACGGCCCCGCACCCCGGTGCGGGGCCGTCTCGCGTCCCGGCGACGGTCGCCGCCTCGCCGCGTGACCATCGTCGGGTCCGGGCGCCCCTCGGGTTCAGGCGGGCCCGAGGCCGCGACGCGCACGGCCCTGCGACCAGCAGGTCGGCCCCGCGGGACCGACCGGCGGGTAACAGGTTTCCTCCGACCCCACCTGTTACTCGGTCAGCGGGCGCCGTCAGCCGACGGAGCGGCGCACCGTGACCAGGTGGGACACGGTGGGGGCGGGCGGCACGTACCGCACCGGCACCGGGCGACCGGCGGCGTCCTTGCGGAGCTGGACGAGCAGGTAGACGTAGCCGGCGAGGGCGGCGTCGACGAGCAGGTGCGCCAGGATCAGCGGGCCGCCGAAGGCGAGCGCCAGGAGGAGCGTGAACACGGCCAGGCCGGCGAGCACGGCGAGCACGTCGCGGCGGCGCCGACGGACCTGGGCCCGGGAGGTCGGGGTGCCGGGCAGCCGGGCGGCACCGGCGAGCGACGAGCGCCGGCCGGTGGTGCCCGGGGTGGCCCGGCCGAGCACGGCGAGGTCGTGACGGAACGTGTTGACCGAGCGGCCGGGGCGCACCGCGGCCCGGTTGCGCACGATCGGGGGAAGCAGGAACGCCGCCCACGCGATGGCCAACAAGATCAGGACCGGCAAACCCATGTCTCCAGTTCCGTGGCTTTCGACTCGGGACCGTACCGGAGAGACGACCGTCACAGGGGGATGGTCGACCGCCGGGGGTCGGGGCGGGCGGGACCGGCGGCGGCCGGCGAATGTGACAGTTCTACTACGAAGGTGACGGCCGAAGCCACACCGCCGGGGACATCGCGCCGGGCCCGGGGGCGCGACGCCGCGTCACGCCTCGATCGGGCCGGCCCCGCGGTCGTGGTCGTCGAGGACGCGGTCGATCGCGGCGTCGAGTCCGTCGGGGCCGTGGGCCATCCCGTCGGGGGCGGCGCCGTCGACCACCGCGGCGTCGCGGCGGTACGAGCCGGATCGGCCACCGGTCTTCTCCCAGAGGGCGACGTCGCCGATCACCATCGAGCGGTCGGCGGACTTGCACATGTCGTAGATCGTCAGGGCGGCCACCGAGCAGGCGGTGAGCGCCTCCATCTCCACGCCGGTGCGGTCGACGGTGTCGACGTGGGCCTCGATCTCGATGAAGGTGTCCTCGATCCGGAAGTTGACGAGGACCGAACCGACGAGGAGCGGGTGGCAGAGCGGGATGAGGTCCGACGCCCGCTTGGCGGCCTGGATGCCGGCGACCCGCGCCACGGCCAGCACGTCGCCCTTGCCGACCCCGCCGCGGGCGACGAGCGACGTCGTCTCGGGCTGCATGTGGACCCGGGCACGGGCCACCGCCCGGCGGGCGGTGGGTTCCTTGGGCGTGACGTCGACCATCCGGGCGCGGCCGAGCGGATCGAGGTGGGTCAGGCCACGGTCGGACATGGGCCGATGCTACGCCTCGCGGCGTCAGCCCCCGATCTGGGACATCGAACGGCGGGGCCGGATGAACGCCGGTTGGCCGATGAGGTGGCCGGCCTCCTTGGCGTCGACCGACCGCACGACCGCCTCGGCGACGACCTCGTCGGACGCCCCGCCGCGCAACAGGGACCGCAGATCGGTCTCGGAGGTGGCGAACAGGCAGGTACGGAAGGCGCCCTCGGCGGTGAGCCGGACCCGGTCGCAGTCGTCGCAGAACGCCCGGGTCACGCTGGGCACGACGCCGACCTCGCCCCTCCCGTCGCGGTATCGCCAGACGGTCGCGGGGGCCGACCCGCGACGGGGCGGCTCCAGCGGGAACGCGGCGTCCACCGCGGCGACGATCTCGTCCTGCGACACGACCGCGTCGCGGTCCCACCGGCCCGATGCGTCGAGCGGCATGAACTCGATGAACCGCACGGCGACGCCCCGCTCCCGGCCGAAGCGGGCGAGGTCGACGACCTCGTCGTCGTTGACGCCCCGCATCACCACCGCGTTCAGCTTCACCGGGTCGAGCCCGACGGCGAGGGCGGCGTCGATGCCGGCGAGCACCCGGTCGAGGTCGTCGCGGCGGGTGATGTCCTCGAAGCGGTCGCGGCGCAGGGTGTCGAGCGAGACGTTGACGCGCCGGAGCCCGGCCGCGACCAGCGGGGCGGCCAGGCGGTCGAGGGTGGTGCCGTTGGTCGTGAGGGACAGATCGACGTCGAGGCGGGCCAGGCGGGCGACGAGGTCGGGTAGCCCGGCACGGAGCGTCGGCTCGCCGCCGGTGAGGCGGATCGACCGGATGCCGAGCCGGTCGACCAGGATTCCGGCGACCCGCTCGACCTCCTCGAACGTGAGCAGTTCCGACCGAGGCAGCCAGGTGAGCCCGTCCTCGGGCATGCAGTAGTCACAACGCAGGTTGCAGCGGTCGGTCACCGAGATGCGCAGGTCGCGGTGGACGCGCCCGAAGCCGTCGGTGAGGGACCGGGTCACCCGGCCGAGCCTACGGGGCGAGCCGGGCCACGAGGCCGTCGACGTCGAGCACCATCACCTCGACCTCGGCGCCCGCGGCCAACCCGGTGCCGTCGGGCACCACGGCGAGGCCGGTCGCGGTCGACGTGGCGGTGAGCTGGTGGCTGCCCTGGGCGGCGACGGGCGTGACGGTCCAGGCCCCGGCGTCGCGCCCGATCTCCACGCGCACGAGGTGGTCCTTCCCGTCGGGCTGCCGGTCGAGGGCGACCGCGGCCCGGGCGACCACGCGCGGCCGGTCGAGGTCGTGGTGGCCGGCGAGGCGACGGATCGCGGGGCGGGCGAGCACCTCGAACGACACGAGCGCGGAGACGGGGTTGCCGGGCAGGCCGAGCAGCGGCACGCCGTCGACCGAGGCGACGGCGAACGGCTTCGCCGGTCGGATGGCGACCTGGATCCACTCGGGGTCGCCCATCCGGTCGAGCACTAGCTTCACCACGTCGGCCTCGCCCATGCTGACCCCGCCCGACGTGAGGATCAGGTCGCACTGGAAGGCGGCCGAGCGCAGGGCGGCGGCGACGGCGTCGACGTCGTCGCGGACCCACCCGAGGTCGACCGGCTCGGCTCCGGCGGCGGCCGCCGCCGCCAGCAGCATGGGGCGGTTCGAGTCGCGGACCTGGCCGGGCGCGGGGTCCCGGGGCGGGGCGACCAGCTCGTCGCCGGTCGAGATCACCCCGACGCGGGGTCGGGGCACGACCTCCACCGCCTCGATCCCGGACGACGCCAGCACGCCGACCAGCGCCGGGGTCAACACCGCTCCCTCCGCGGCGAGCGCGGTGCCGGCGGTGACGTCGTCGGCGGCACCGCGGACGTGCTGGCCGGGCGCCACCGGCTCGAGCACGGCGACGGTCTCGTCATCACCACGGGTGCCGCCCGACGGCCGGGTCACCTCGACCGGCACGATCGCGTCGGCGCCCTCGGGCACGGCCGCGCCGGTCATGATCCGGACCGCCTGCCGGGCGCCGACGGACCGCTCCGGCACCCGGCCCGCCATGACCGTCTCGACCACCTCCAGCACGACGGGCAGATCCGACGTCGCGGGCGCCACGTCGGATGCGCGCACGGCGAAGCCGTCCATCGCCGAGCTCGCGAAGCCGGGCAGGTCGGCGGGCGCGGTGACCCCCTCGGCGAGGACCAGCCCGAGCGCGGCCGACGGGGCCCGGTCGACCGGGTCGGGCGGTGGGCACCGGTCGAGGACCAGGGCGCGGACCTCCGACAGCGGGCGCATCGGTCCGAACGTAGCGGCCGCGCCCCTCACCCCGTTTCCGTCAACCGACGCGTGCGACAGGTGGCCGACACCTCTAGCGCGTCAGAGGTCCTCGTACTCGCGGACGAAGTCGACGAGGAAGCTCCGGAACTCGGGGCCGAGGTCGGTCCGCTCGGCGGCCAGCTCGACGATGACCTTCAGGTAGTCGAGCACCTGGCCGGTGTCGTAGCGCCCGTCGGTGAACGTGTAGCCGTAGACCGCCTGCTCGTCGAGCAGGAGGCCGATGGCGTCGGTGAGCTGGAGCTCGCCGCCCGCACCGGGCTCGATGCGGTCGAGCATGTCGAAGATCTCGGGCGTGAGCACGTAGCGGCCCATCACCGCCAGGTTCGACGGGGCGTCGGCCGGCGACGGCTTCTCGACGATGTCGAGGACCTGCACCAGGCCGTCGGACACGGGCTCGGGCTTGACGCATCCGTAGCGGGCGATCTCCTCGCCGGTCACCTCCATCAGGGCGATGACCGAGCGGTTGTAGCGCTCGTAGGTGCGGATCATGCCGTCGAGCAGCCCGACGTCCGCCCGCATCCACTCGTCGCCGAGCAGCACGGCGAAGGGGTTGTCGCCGACGTGCTTGCGGGCGACGGAGATGGCGTGGCCGAGGCCGAGCGGCTCGCCCTGGCGCACGTAGTGGATGTCGGCCAGCTCGGCGATGTCGACCAGCTGGTCGCGCTGGTCGTGCTTGCCGCGCTCGCCGAGGAAGTACTCGAGCTCGAAGTTGCGGTCGAAGTGGTCCTCGAGGCTGCGCTTGCCGCGGCCGGTGATGATCAGGATGTCGTCGATCCCCGCGTGGACCGCCTCCTCGACGACGTACTGGATCGCCGGCTTGTCGACGACCGGGAGCATCTCCTTGGGCTGCGCCTTGGTGGCGGGCAGGAACCGCGTGCCGAGGCCGGCGGCGGGGATGACGGCGGTGGTGACCGAACGAGCTGGGCCCATGCGATCTGTTGTAGCAGCCATCCGGAGGGCCAGGGACCCGGGACCGGGCGCCGGCGGGTTGCCGGGCCCCCGGCGGAGCCCGGTACGCTGGCACTCTCACCGTTTGAGTGCCAGCCCCGCCGGCGAGGCGGACGGGTCGACGAGGAGCACCGGATGCCCACCTACGAGTACCGCTGCAAGGACTGCAGCCACACCTTCGACGCCTACCAGGCCTTCTCCGACGACGCTCTCACCGAGTGCCCCGAGTGCGGCGGTGCGCTGAAGAAGCTCTTCGGGAACGTCGGCATCTCGTTCAAGGGCAGCGGCTTCTACAAGAACGACAGCCGCGGCGGTTCGTCCTCCTCGTCCTCGGGTGACTCGTCGGCCGCGGGCTCGGGCGGTTCGGACTCCGCCAAGGCGACCGACTCCTCGTCGGGCGGCTCGACCACCGACTCCTCGAGCGGATCGAGCGGCCCTAGTGGTTCGAGCGGGTCGAACGGTTCGAGCGGGTCGGGATCGTCGACCGGTTCGAGCACCCCCGCCGCCGCCAACGGCTGAGGCCGGGTTCGACCGGCGGCCGCCGGGGAACAGGACCCCATCGACGCTTCCCCCGTCACCGTCCCCGACGGGAGGTCGCCGTCCCCGTGCCCCCGCTCCGCCCCCTCCGCTCGCTCCGCCCGGTCCGCCCCCGCCTGCCCCGCCGGGCGGTCGCCTGGTACGCGGCCGCGGTCGTCCTCGCCCTCCTCACCGCCCTCGCCGTGCACGGCGCCCTGGCCCGGGCGGCCGACGCCGAGGCCGCCTACGGGCGCAGCCGCCCCGTGGTCGTCGTCGTCCGTCCGGTGGCGGCCGGCGACCCCATCGGCGCGGAGGACGTCGCGGTGAGGCACCGACCCGAGGCGGTCGTGCCCGAGGGCGCGCTGGCCGAACGTCCCGACCCAGCCACCGCGAGGGTCGACCTGGTGCCCGGCGAGGTGTTGGTCGCCGGGCGGATCGCCGGGCACGGCCGCACCGGTCCGGCCGCCCGCCTCGGACCCGACGAGCGGGCGGTCGCGGTGCCGCTCGCCGTCCCGGGGCTGCCGCTCGCCTCCGACGACCGCGTCGACCTCGTCTCGGGCGGGGCGTACGGCGGTGGCCCCGAGGGCGACCTCCCGGTGGGCGCCCCGGCCGAGGTCGTGGCGTCCGGCGCCCGGGTGCTCGAGGTCGGCGGCGACGCGATCGTGGTCGCCGTGCCCGCCGCGGTCGCCATCGAGGTGGTCGCCGCCCTCACCGCCGGCCCGGTGGTCGCCGCCCTACGCCCCGTGGGCTGACCGTCCCCCGGGGCAGCCGGATGGCCGCCCCGGTGCCAGCGGATGGTGGCCGGATGGTGGTGGCCGGATGGTGGCGGACCCGTCCGGTCGGGCAGCATGACCGGCCGTGTCGTTCGTCGAGGCCGTCGTGCTCGGGATCGTGCAGGGCCTCACCGAGTTCCTGCCCGTGTCGTCGAGCGGCCACCTGCGCATAGTCCCGGCCCTGCTCGGCTGGGACGACCCCGGATCCGCGTTCACCGCCGTCACCCAGCTCGGCACGGTGCTCGCCGTCGTCATCTACTTCGCCCGCGACCTGTGGCGGATCGGCACGACCTGGCTGCGCTCGCTGACCGACCGCGACGTGCGGGGCACGCTCGACGCCCGCATGGGGTGGTACCTGATCCTGGCGACGATCCCGATCGTGTTCTTCGGCTTCGTGTTCCGCGACCAGATCGAGACCGGCGCCCGCGACCTGCGCGTCGTCGGCACGACGCTGATCCTGCTGGCGCTCGTCCTGTGGTTCGCCGAGCGGGTCGGGCGCCGGACCCGGGAACTCGAGGACGTCGACTCCCGCTCGGCGGTCGTCGTCGGCGCGGCGCAGGCGCTGGCCCTGATCCCGGGGGTGTCGCGCTCGGGCGCCACGATCAGCGCGGGGCTGTTCGCGGGGTTCACCCGCGAGGCCGCCGCCCGCTTCTCGTTCCTGCTGTCGATCCCCGCCGTGGTGCTGTCGGGGATCTACACCGCGCCCGACGTCGTCGCCGGTGACGGCCCGGGCATCGAGGCCACGATCGTCGCCACCGCGATCTCCTTCGTCGTCGGCTACGCCGCCATCGCGTGGCTGCTGCGGTGGCTCACCAGCCACTCGACGCTGGTGTTCGTCGTCTACCGCATCGCCCTCGGGGTCCTCGTCCTCGCGCTGGTCGCCACCGGCACCCTCGACGCCACCGGCTGACCCGCCAGAGCCCCTCAGGTGCCGGAGATGGTGACGTCGCGGATGACGAGGCTGACCCCGGCGGCACGCATCGGCAGCCAGTCGACGTCGGCGCCGACCGCGGCCACGTCGCGGAGCATGCGGGGCAGCGTCGAGGCGATCGTGAACTCGCGGAGCGGGGCGCCCTCGACGCCGTCGACGATGCGGAGGCCCTCGGCGCCGGTCGAGAAGTCGCCGCTGACCGGGTTGACGCCGGAGTGGAGGCCGATCACCGACGAGATCAGCACGCCGTCGCCGACGTCGCGGAGCAGCGCGGCCTGGTCGAGGTCGCCGGGCTCGAGCGCCAGCGCCCGGCAGCCGGCCCCGGGCGTCGACTTGAACCCGCCCCGCACCGCGTTGCCGGTGGAGACGGTGCCCGCCCGGCGCGCGGAGTACGAGTCGTGCACGAACGAGCGCAACACCCCGTCGACGATCAGCGGCGTGCGGCGGCTGGCGAGCCCCTCGCCGTCGGTGGCCGAGGCGGTGTAGGCGAGCGGGTTGGACGCGTCGTCGACGAGCGTGACGATCGACGCCGCCACCTCGTCGCCGAGGCGGTCGGCGAACGGCGAGCGGCCCTTCAGCACCGCCTCGCCCGAGAGCGTCGAGCCGATCACGCCGATCACCTGGGCGGTGACGTACGGGTCGAGCACGACGGTCGTGCGCGTCGAGGCGGGCTTGGTCGCCCCGAGGAGGCGGGTGGCCCGGCGGGCGGCGTCGTCCACCGCGTCGGCCGGGACCAGGTCGTCGAGCTCGCGCCCGACCGAGAAGCCGAAGCCGGTCTGCGTGACGCCGTCGGCCTCGGCGAGGCACGACACCGAGACGTAGCAGGCGGTCGAGGCCGACTCCGAGCGGATGCCGGTGGTGGAGGCGACGCACGACTCGCCGGAGGCGTCGACGAACTCGGCCGACTCGACGCCGGTGATCCGGGGGTCGGCGGCCAGGACCGCGGCCTCCAGCTCCAGGGCGAGGGCGACCTTGCGGTCGGTCGGCACCGCGAGCAGCGACGGCCGGAACAGGTCGATGTCGGGCACGGCCACGCCGTCCGGCTCGGCCAGGCCGACGTGGGGGTCGGGGGTGGCGAAGGCGGCGTTGTCGCGGGCGTCGGCGAGCGTCTCGGCCAGCACCTCGTCGTCGAGCGTCCCGGCGTAGGCGAAGCCCTGGCGGTCGCCCTGCACGACCCGGATCCCGACGCCCATCGACTCGGCGGCCGAGAGGGACTCGACGTCGCCCCGGTAGGCGCGCACCTCGGTGTGGCGGCTGCGCCCGACCACGATCTCGACCGCCTCGCCGTCGCGGGCCCACCCGACGACGCGGTCGGCGACGTCGCCCAGGTCGCCGCTCACGCCGCCGTCCCGCCGACCGTCAGCGAGCGCACCCGTAGGGTCGGGACCCCGTCGCCGACGGGCACGCCCTGGCCGTCCTTGCCGCACGTGCCGGGCGAGCCCATGGCGAAGTCGTCGCCGAGGGCCTCGATGTCGAGCAGCACCGCCGGCCCGTTGCCGATCAGGTTGCCCTCGCGCAGCGGCTCGGTGATCTCGCCGTCCTCGATCAGGTACGCCTCCCACATGCCGAACACGAAGTCGCCGGTGGCCGTGTTGACCGAGCCGCCACCGAGCTGGGCGACGTAGATGCCCTGGTCGGTGCCGGCGACGATGTCGTCGGGGTCGTCGGTGCCGTTCAGGAGGAACGTGTTGGTCATCCGCACCATCGGGAGGTGCTGGTAGCTCTGGCGGCGGCCGTTGCCGGAGCGGGGTCGGCCCTCCCGCCGGGCCCGGGTGTGGTCCCACATGTAGTCGGTGAGCACGCCGTCCTCGATCAGGACGTTGCGCCGGGCCGGGCTGCCCTCGTCGTCGATGCCGAAGCAGCCCCACTCGTCGGCGACGGTGCCGTCGTCCACCAGCGTCACGAGCGGCGAGGCGACCTGCTCCCCCACCCGGTCGCGGTACACCGACGCCCCCTTGGCGACCAGGTCGGCCTCCAGCCCGTGCCCGCACGCCTCGTGGAACAGCACGCCACCGCCGCCGGCGCCGATGACGACCGGCATCTCGCCGCTGGGCGCGGGCCGGGCGGCGAGCTTGGTGACCGCCCGGCGGGCGGCCCGCTCGGCGAGGTCCTCGACCGGGTATCGGTCGAACAGCTCGAAGCCGATCGTGTGACCGACGCTCTGGCGTCCGGTCTGCATCCCGGTGTCGCCGGTCGCGACGACACCGACCGAGAAGAGCGTGCGCACCTGGTCGTCGGAGGTGAGCAGGCCGTCGCTGTTGGCCACGAGGATCCGGCGGCGGCTGTCGCCGTAGCGCGCGCTGACCTGCGACACCGCGCCGCCGGCGGATCGGGCGGCGTCGTCGGCGCGGCGGAGGAGCTCGACCTTGCGCGCCTTGGGCACGTCGTCGGGGAGCACCTCGACCGTGCTCGGATGCGTGGTCGGGCGCCGCTCGAGCGCGACCACGTTGGCGCCCCCTCCGCCGTGGCGGGCCGCGGCCCCGGCCGCCTCCGCGGCGGCGAGCAGGCCCGCCTCGCTCAGGTCCGACGTGTGGGCGTAGCCGGTCGTGTCGCCCGCGATCACCCGGACCCCGGCGCCCCGGTCCCGCCCGGACGAGAGCTGCTCGATGCGCCCGTCGTCGAACACGGCGGTCGTGCCGCGGCGGTCCTCGGCGAACACCTCGGAGAACTCGCCCCCGCCGACCAGCGCGGCGGACAGGACCCGGCCGAGGACCGCTTCTTCGATCATGGGCACGCAATGTACCGACGACCCCGGACGACCCGGCGCGGCCCGCCCGAGTCGGTGCCCAGCGTTTCCGGACGGGGCGGGCGCCGTCGTAGCGTGGGTGCGTGGCCATCCCCTCCCTCCTGAGCGACACGATCCACCCCGGGATGACCGGTACGTCGACCGTCACCGTCACCGCCGCCGACACCGCCGAGGCGATCGGGTCGGGCGACGTCCCGGTCCTCGCCACGCCGCGGGTCGTCGCCCTGTGCGAGGCAGCCTCGATCGTCGCCCTCGCGAGCACGCTCCCCGCCGGCCTCACGTCGGTGGGCCGCCGGGTGCAGATCGACCACCTCTCCCCCAGCACGGTCGGCTCCGAGGTCGTCGCCGAGGCCACGGTCGAGAAGGTCGAGGGGCGCCGCCTGATCTTCACCGTGTCGGTCAACGACGGCCGGGGCCTGGTCGCCGCCGGCCGCGTCACCCGGGTCGTGGTCGACCGCGAGGAGTTCCTCGCCCACGCCGAGGGCTGAACCCGTGACCGGCCCCGAGCCGCTCCCGCCCGCACCCGACGTCGAGGTGATCGGCCTCGACGCCGACGACACGCTCTGGCACAACGAGTCGTTCTACGCCGACGCCGGGGCGACCTTCGCCGAGATCATCGCCCCCTGGATCCCCGACGGCGAGGACGTCGCCTCCCGCCACTACGAGACCGAGCGCCGGAACCTGGAGCTGTTCGGCTACGGCGCCAAGGGCTTCACCCTCTCGATGATCGAGACGGCGATCGAGCTGAGCGGCGGCCGGGTGTCCTCCGCCGCGATCGGCGAACTGCTCGCCCTCGGCAAGCGGATGCTCGCCCACCCGGTCGACCTGCTCGACGGCGTGCGCGAGGCGGTCGAGCGCCTCGCCGAGCACCACCGGCTCGTCGTCGTCACCAAGGGCGACCTGTTCCACCAGGAGCAGAAGTTCGCCGCCTCCGGCCTCGACGCGCTGGTCGACCGGGTCGAGGTCGTGTCCGAGAAGGACGTGCGCACCTACCGCTCGGTCATCGGTCGCGTCGGCGTCGATCCGAGCCGCTTCCTGATGGTCGGCAACTCGGTGCGCTCCGACGTGCTGCCCCCGATCGAGGCCGGCGGCCACGCCGCCCACGTCCCCTACGAGATCACCTGGGTGCACGAGCACGTCGACGACGCCCCGGTCGCCTTCCCCGTGCTGCCGTCGCTGTCGGCCTTCGCCGACTGGATCACGACGCGCTGACGCCGGCGCCCAGGAAGCCGCTGACGACCTTCCACCAGCGGTCGGGGTTCTCGAATTGCGGGGAGTGGGCCGCGCCGGTGATGACGGCCAGCTCGGCACCGGGGATCGCGGCGGCGAGCCGCTCGGAGGGGCCGACGAAGTCGACGTCCTCGTCGCCGACGACGACCAGGGTGCGGACGCCGAGCCCGGCCAGGCGGTCGGACCGGTCGTCGGCCGCCAGCAGCTCGGTGGCCATCGCCGCGTACATCGCCGGCGACGACGAGCGCAGCTTCCGGTCGGCGAACTCGACGTAGCCGGGCCGCTCGGCGCGCACCCGGGCGTCCGAGGGCGCCGGGGGCCCGGTGTCGACGGTCGCGTACAGGTCGGCGAGGCGGGCCATGCCCTCCTCGCGGGCGACGGCCACGGCCAGCGCGGCGAGATCCGGGTCGACGCCCTCGACCGCGCCGGGGGCGGTGTCCATCAGCACGAGCGAGTGCAACCGCTCCGGGGCGTCGAGCGCGACGAGCTGGGCGACCATGCCACCCATCGAGTGGCCGAGGAGGTGGAACGAGGCCCAGCCGAGCTCGTCGACCAGGGCCCAGGCGTCGTCGGCGAAGGTCCGCAGCGAGTAGTCCCCCTCGGCGGGCGGGTGGTCGCTGGCCCCGTGGCCCCGCAGGTCCGGGGCGAGGACGTGCCACCCGCGATCGGCGAAGCCGTCGACGAAGTCGGCGAAGTCCTCCTTGGCGCCGGTGAACCCGTGGAGCAGCAGCAGCGGCTCGCCGGTGCCCGCCTCGACGACGCTGTGCCGCAATCGCGGCGTGGTGACCTCGCCTACCTTCATCACACCCCTCGCGGCCGCTTCGCCCGACGCCGCACTCTACGCGGAACGTCGGGCCGCCCGGCCCGGGCCGTGCACGGTGAGTAGCCGGCACCCGCAACTCGCCCACGCACCGTGGTAGGGTCCGGCTGAGGCCCGTTCGGAGGGAGCGGGCCCGGACCGGCCCCGTGCGGGGCAGGGAGGGAACCAACGTGACACGTGCTCCTCGGGTGGAAGGGCGCCGGGTCCGCCGCCTCGGCCTCGCCGCCGCCCTGCTGACGACGGTCCTGCTCGCCGCCTGCGACCCGCCCAAGCCGGCGAACGACTGCGCCGAGATCCCCGGGCTCGACAAGTGGACGTGGGTCGGCGGGGCCACCGACTCGATCACGAACAAGGCCAAGTGGCACCACCCGGGCGAGGACGGGATCGGGTTCCCCGGCGCGCGCACCGAGCCGGCCGCCGCCGCCGACGACTACGTCTGCGTCCCCGACGACCGGCACCTCGTGATCCGCGACGGCCAGTCGATGCACATCCAGGTGCTCGACAACCAGGGGACGACCGAGATCATCCCGGGCGGCCGCCTCGACCTCGAGGGCAACGACACCGACCGGATCTCGTACTCGAACATCATGGTGCTCCAGGGGATGCTCGCCGGCCCCGGCACCCTGACCACCGTCGCCGGCGGCGAGCTCCACTGGCAGAAGACGATCAACGGCGGCACGTCGATGCGCAGCGACGAGGACCTGTCGCCCTCTGCGCCGCCGGCCAAGACCGTCATCGCCGAGGGCGGCACCCTGCGGGTGTCGCCGGGTGGCGTGCAGCTCGCGAACCTGCGCACGATCGTCAACCACGGCACCACCCAGGTCGTCGGCAACAGCGCATACATCGCGCTCGACGACGGCACCTCGTTCGTCAACCTCGGAACGTTCGACTTCCTCGGCGACGGCGACGTGCTCCAGGGCAGCTTCGCGTCGCCACGAGACCTGCCGCTCTTCCGCAACGAGGGCCAGGTCCGGAAGCTGAGCGGCGGGTCAGGGCAGAGCACGTTCGACGTCCCGTTCCAGCGCGTGGCACCCGGGTCGCAGTCGGTGACGGCGGGACGCCTCGGCATCTGGCACGACACGTCGATCACCGCGTCGGTCGCCCTCGGTGCCCGCTTCGGCACCGGCGCGTGCGGCGCCGGCGCCAACGCCACCTGCACCTCGCCGGTGCTGAACGGCACCCAGCCGCAGTTCGCCGAGGTGCAGCGCGCCACCGGCGCCGGCTCGCCCGCCACGGTGTCCATCGCCGAGGTGCCCGGTCTCGGTGAGCCGCTGACCAAGGGCGACCCGGTCGACCTGACCGCACCGGCGGCGAGCAACGCCAACCCCATGACGATCCGCCTCGGCATCGACTCCACGCTCACCGGCGGCCTCGCCGCGTCGGCGCTGAACGTCACCCACGACGGCGGGGCCAACCTGCCCGACTGTCCCGCGTCGCTGCCCATCGCCGGTGCGTGCGTCGACCGCGCCGCCAGCACCGGCGACGCCGGTGACGACGTGGTGATGGTGGTCAAGACGCCGAGCAACGGCCGCTGGCGCATCCGCTGACGACCGCCGGCCGACCGGTCGGGAGCCTCCGCCGATCCCGAACGGTCAGCCGGCGAGCACCTCGCGGGCCAGGGCGACCGCCTCGTCGCGCGACAGCAGGCTGCCCGCGCGGGCGGCCGCCGCGGCAGCGTCGCCGAGCGCCTCGGTCGCCGCCTCGTACCAGGCGAGCAGGTCGGGCGCCGGGGGGAACGCGCCGCCCTCGTCGTCGTCGTCGGGGGGCTCCTCGACCGCGGCGACCAGCCGGACCGCGGCGTCGGCATCGCCGCGCAGCGACGCGACCCCGGCGACCGCCCGGACGCACTGGGCCAGCTCGAACGGCTGGGCGAGGTCGGTGCAGTGCACCAGGGCCTCCCGGAGGTGACGGGCCGCGCCCTCGGCGTCGCGCCCCGCCAGCGCCACCCGGCCGAGGGTGAGGCGCAGGTCGCGTCGCGTCAGCCGCGAGTCGGCGCCGACCAGGCCGAGGCCCTCCTCGGCGAGGCGACCGGCCTGCTCGTGGTCCTCGGCCTCGAGGGCGATCTCGGCGAGCGTGTTGAGCGTGTCGGCGACCCGCTCGCGGTCGCCGCGCCGCCGGACGAGCTCCAGCCGCCGCTCGTGGGCCGCCCGCTCGCCGTCGAAGTCGCCGGCCATCGCCGCCGCGATCGCCGAGGCGGACAGGGCGAGCGCGTGCGGCTCGTACAGCTCGTGGGCCTCGGCCAGCGCCAGGGCCTCGTCGATCGCGACCGTCGCGGCCTCGCGATCGTCGGCGAAGAGGTGGCAGGACGCGAGGAAGCAGAGGGCGAGGGCGGTCGTCTCCGGATCGGCCGGCTCGGCGCCCGGCGCGGCCCCCCGTCGGGCCCGGTCGGACCCCTCGGTGAGCCGGGCCACCGCGTCGTCGAGGTCGTCCTGGTAGTAGGCGAGGATGCCGGCGGCGACCGCGGCCGGCGCCCGTTGATCGCCCTCGAGGCCGTCGTCGGCGAGGATCCGACCGAGCCAGCGGCGACCGTCGGCGAACAGGCCCCGTCCCACCCAGAACGGCCGCAGCGCCACCGCGAGGCGCGCCGCGTCGCCCAGTCGCCCCCGTTCGAGGAGGTGCTCCATCGCGCTGCGGTGGTTCGCCTCGTCGGCGCGCAGGAGGGCGAGCACCACCGCGGAGCCCGTCGAGTCGATGGCGGGACGGGCCGCCTCGGCCGCCCGGACGATCTCGGCGGCGTGGCGGTCACGCACCTCCCCCGCGTGCCCCGACGAGAGCAGCCGCTCGCGGGCGAAGTCGCGGACGGTCTGGAGCAGGCCGAACCGCAACGAGGCCCCGTCGGCGTCGAGCGGGCGCACCAGGCTGTTGTCGACCAGCACGCTCAGGCCGTCGAGCACGTCGACGTCACCGGCGAACGCGCACACCGCCTCGGCCGCCTCGACGGTGAACGACCCGGCGAACACGCTGAGCCGGTCGAGCAGGTCGCGGTCGGTCGGCTCCAGCAGGGCGTAGCTCCAGGCGAGCGTGGCCCGGAGCGTGCGCTGCCGGTCGGGCAGGTCGCGGCCGCCGCCCACGAGGAGGCCGAGCGTGTCGTCGAGCCGCGCCAGGAGGTCGCGAGGGGCGAGCACCTTCGCGCGGGCCGCCGCCAGCTCCAGTGCCAGGGGCAGACCGTCGACGCGTGCGCAGATCGCGGCCACCGCGGCGCGGTCGTCGTCCGACGACGCGTAGCCGGGCACCCGCGCGAGGCTGCGCTCCAGGAACAGGGCCACCGCGTCGTCGTCGACCGGCAGCGGACCGACGACGTACTCCTGCTCACCGGCGACCCTGAGCGCCACGCGGCTCGTCGCCAGGACGGTCAGGCCCGGGGCCGCCGCGAGGAGCGCGGCCACGTCGCCCGCGGCGTCCTGTAGCTGCTCGAGGTTGTCGAGCACGACGAGGGTCGGCTCGTCACCGATCCGGGCGGCGACGGCGGCGGTCCAGTCGCCGTCGGCCGGCTCGGCGACGCCCAGCGCGCCACCGGCGAGGGGCAGGACCCGCTCGGGGTCGTCGACGGCGGTGAGCGGGACGAACACGACGCCCCCGGGGAAGTCGTCGACCACCACCGGGCCCACCTCCATCGCGAGGCGGGTCTTGCCGACGCCCCCCGGGCCGGTGAGGGTCACCATCCGGACGTCGGCGTCGCGTAGCGAGCCCGACACGTCGTCGACCTCGCGGGCCCGACCGACGATCGGCGACGGGGGCACCGGCAGGTCGGGCCGGGACCGGGCGCGGGGCGCGGCGGTGGCGGCTTCCGGGGCGGCGGCCAGGTCGGGGTCCTGGACGAGGATGCGGCTCTCGAGGTCGCGCAGTGCCGGGCCGGGATCGATCCCGAGCTCGTCGACGAGCGTGTCACGGGCCCGGCCGTAGGTGCGCAGGGCCTCGGCCTGCCGTCCGCTGCGGTACTGGGCGAGCATCAGCAGGCCCCACCGCCGCTCGCGCAGGGGCGCCTCCTCGACCATCCGCTCGAGGGTGGCCACCGCGTCGACGTGGCCCCCGCACGCGATCTCGGCTTCGGCTCGGTCCTCGGCGGCGTCGGCGCGCTCCTCGGCGAGACGGGCCACCACCGGTCCGGCGAAGGGCTCGAACGCGAGGTCGGCCAGCGGCTCGCCCCGCCAGAGGGCGTCGGCGTCGGCCAGGCGGGCCCGGGCCTCGCCGTGGCGACCGCCCGCCCGCGCCTCGCGGGCCTCGGCGACGAGGGACGCGTGGCGGACGGCGTCGACGCGGTCGGGATCGACGTCCAGGAGGTAGCCCGGCGACCGCGCCACCAGCACCGAGTCGCCGCCACCGGCGGGGGCGAGGGCCTTGCGGAGGTTCGACACGTAGACCTGGAGGCTCCGGCGCGCACCGTCGGGAGCCTCCTCGCCCCACACCCCCTCGATCAGGCGGTCGACGCTCACGACCCGCCCGACGTCGACGGCGAGCAGGGCGAGCACCGACCGCTGCTTCGGGCCCCCGATCGCCACGGGCTCGCCGTCGAGGACCGCCTCGAACGGTCCCAGGACCCTCAACTCGAGCACCCGCGTCCCCCTCCCGTCGCGGGACCGACCCTACCCGGCTCCACCGAACGCGGTCCGCGGCCGGGGAGGCCCACCCCGCGAGGGCCCGCGCCAGCGGTGGGATCGACGGCTACCGTCACCTGCATGTCGGCCTCGACGCGGCGGCGCCTGATGCTCGCGCTCCGCATCGTGGTGAGCGCCGGGATGCTCTGGTTCCTGCTCACCAAGATCGAGTCCCAGGGCGCCGTGCTCCCCGAGTGGACCACCAGCACCGCCCTCTGGCTCGCCGGGGCGATGGCGCTCACCCTGCTCAGCATCGTGCTGTCGGCGTGGCGGTGGCAGACCGTGCTCCACGCCATGGGCCGACCGGCGCCGTTGCGGCGGCTGCTGTCGCACTACCTCGCCGGCCAGTTCGTGGCGAACGTGCTGCCGACGACGATCGGCGGCGACGTGCTGAGGGTGTCGCGGCTCGCCCGGGACAACGGGCGGGTGCCCGACAGCTTCGCGTCGGTGGTGCTCGAGCGGCTGACCGGCTGGCTGGTGCTGCCGCTCATCACGTTCCTGGGCCTGGCGCTCAACCCGCCCCTCCAGGACCTGGGGCGGGCGACGCAGATCGCCTTCAGCCTCGCCTGCGGCACCCTCGTCGCGCTGGTGCTGCTGCTCGTCGCCGTGGCCGCCCACCGCTGGGGAGACATCGACGCCGACAAGGGCTGGCGCCGCTTCCTCGCCGCCGTCACGCTCGGCCTCGACCGCCTGCGGGCCCAGCCCCGGCAGGCGTTCTCGGTGATCGCGGTCGGGTTCGCGTACCAGCTCACGCTGATCGCGGCCGCGGTCATGGCCGCCCGCGCGCTCGGCATCCCGGCCGCCGGACCGACCGCGCTGCTCGCCTTCTTCCCCGCGGTGGCGATCGCCCAGGTGCTCCCGATCAGCATCTCGGGGCTCGGGGTCCGCGAGGGCCTGTTCGCGCTGTTCCTCCGGCCGCTGGGGGTACCCACCGCCCAGGCGGTCGCGCTCGGCATCCTGCTGTACGTGCTCAACCTGCTCGTCAGCCTCCTCGGCGCCCCCGCCTTCGCGGTCGGCGGCCGCTCCCGCGACGACGATCCCGCCGCGGAGGAGGCCGTGCACGCGTGAGCGGCGTCGCCACCGAGGACGAACCGACCGGCGACGACGCGGTCGAGCCGGCGTACGCCACCGCCACCGCCCCGCGCCTGCGGTGGTGGCGCGAGTGCATCTACGTCCTCGTCTTCTACGCCGTCTACTCCTGGATCCGGAACCAGTTCGGCTCGGCGGGCGTCGGGGCGCGGGAGATCGCGTTCGAGCACGCCCTCGACGTGATCCGGGTGCAGGAGGCGATGGGCCTGTGGTTCGAGCCCGCCCTCCAGCGCTGGTACCTGTCGCTCCCGGCCCACGGCCTGATCCGGCTGTGGAACATCTACTACGGCACCGCCCACTTCATCGTCACCGCCGCGGCCCTGATCTGGCTGTACCGGGCCCAGCGCGACCGCTACCCGGTCTGGCGCACCACCCTCGCCGTCATGACCGCCCTCGCCCTGGTCGGCTTCGCGTCGTACTCGCTGATGCCGCCGCGCCTACTGGCCGACACGTCGAAGTTCGGCGCGTGCTACCAGCAGGAGCCCGACTGCAAGGGCTTCGACTTCGTCGACACGCTCGCCGTCCACGGTGGGTGGCTGTCGTTCCAGGACGACGAGGTCGCCGAGGTGTCCAACCAGTACGCGGCGATGCCGAGCATGCACACCGGTTGGTCGACCTGGAGCGCGTGCGTGCTGTGGGGCCTGGTGCGGCGCCGGTGGGTGCGCGCCCTGGTCGCGCTGTACCCGGCGGTCACCGTGTTCTGCATCCTCGTGACCGCCAACCACTACTGGCTCGACGCGGTCGGTGGCCTGGTCGCGTTCGCGGTCGGGTACGGCGTGGCGCGCCTGGTCACCGACGGCAACGAACGCCGTCTCCGCCGCGTCGAGGCGTCGGGCGCGACCGCCTGACCAGGGCGGCAGCCCCGCCTTGAGCGGCTTCCAACCCTGCCTTGAGCGGTCCGTCGGATCGTGGCGTCGTGCCCCACCGGGCACGAACCACCGATCCGAAGGGACCCACCATGAGCACCATCCACCCCCCGTCCGGCCCGATCCCCACCTCGCCGTGGCGGGCGAGGCCGCGCACCGCCCCGCCGGTCGTCCCACCGCCCGTTCCACCGATCCCGCCCGTCGAACCGCCCACCGCGTGGGCGCCACCCCCGTCGGCCCCGTTGCCGCCGCCCACCCCGGTGCCGCCGGCCGCCCCGCGCCGCGGTTCCCGCTTGCTGGTCGCCCTGATCGTCGTCACCGCCCTGGTCGCCGTCGGGGTGATCGCCGTGTCGGCGACCGCGATCCGCTCCCAGCGTCGCGACGCCGCCGACCGGGAAGCGCTCGCCGCCGCCCTCGCCGACGGCGACCTGGCCGCGGTCGAGGGGCTGGTCGCGTCGCGGCCGGGCCTGTTCGACACCGACGACCGCCTCGATGCCGGGACCGACGACGAGGTCGAGCTGAACACCCGCGGCTACGGCATCGTCGCCGTCGACCTCGACGGCGACCGCGAGTACGTGCTCGGCCTGGACGACGACGTCGAGGCGATCCTCGTCACCCCGGACGGCTCGGCCGAGCGGGCCCGGAGCGGGCTCTTCGTCACCGACGACGGCGAGCACCGGCTCGCCCTGGTCGGCGAGCCCGACACCGCCGTCGAGCTCGCGCTGCACGGCGTCGCCGAGCGCGAGCTCGACGTCTACGGCGACCCGGTGGAGGGCGAGATCACCTTCCCGGGCGAGGTGGTCGACCACCCGTTCACCGTCTCGGCCGGGCAGCACTACATCGTCGAGGCGCCCGACGGCCACGGCCTCGAGTCGAGCCTGACCGACCTCGACGGCAACGTGGTCGAGACCTACGTCGACGACTACGGCGACACCCGGTTCGTCGCCGAGGAGACGGCCGACCTCCGGCTGCGGATCGAGGCGACGACCTCCGACGCCGTCGGCCCCTACGAGGCGCACGTCTGGGAGGTCGCCTGGTACAGCGCCTCCTACGGCGACGAGGGTGACGCCGCCTTCCTCGACCTGGCCGTCGAGCCCGGGGTCATCCGGCCGCAGTGGGACCCGGCCCGTAGGTCGCTGTCGTTCTGCGTCTGGGTCCGGGAAGACATCGAGCTGGAGCTCACGGTGCAGGGCGAC
>JAAYBP010000349.1 GCA_012730075.1 Acidimicrobiales bacterium
CGCGGGGCGGCGGCCCGAGCGGGATCGGGTCAGGACGAGGTGGCGGACCGGGGGCGGGCGAGGGCCCGGGGGAGGATCCAGGCCAGGGCGATCAGCACCACCGCGAGGAGCACGGGCGGCCACGGACCCCATCGCAGGTACAACGTCCGTCCCGAGCGCAGGGGCACCTCGCGCTGCTCGACCCGGGGCTCGCTCACCCGGCTGCGCTGGTGGACCGTGCCGGTGTCGGACACGAACGCGCTGAACCCGGTCGGCGAGGACTGCACGACCCAGCGCCCGGTCTCGATCGCCCGGAGCCGGCTCGACGACACCTGCTGGCTCTGGAGGATCGTGCCCCGGTAGCTCGATCCGTTGGTGGGGTTGAGCAGCACGTCGGCCTCCCGGCCCCGGCCGTTCACTGCGTCACGGCCCCGGTCGCCGAAGAACACCTCCCACGAGATCACGATGCCGAGCCGCCCCGCCGGGGAGTCGACCGTGTTGGACGTGGTCCCGACGACGGCGTCCTTCTGGGGGATCGTCGCGGGGGCGATCCGCTCGAAGAACGACCGCAACGGCACGTACTCCCCGAAGGGCACGCGACGGACCTTCTCGTAGCGGGCGACGACCTCACCGCTGGGGTCGAACACGATCGCCGAGTTGCGGAAGTGGTCCGGCCCGTCGCCCTCGACCACGCCCACGACGAGCGTGGTCTGCTTCTGCCGGGCCAGGTCGGCGAGCTCGTCGCCCTCGCGCGCGTCGGCCAGGGCGCCGTCGACGTTCACCACGTTCTCGGGCCACACGGTCAGGTCGGTGCCGACGGGGACCTGCGCCGACGCCCGGAGATGGGCGAGGAAGACCTCACGGTCGTCGGTCTCGGCGTCGACGGTGCCCTGCTCCCCACCACCCTGGACGTAGGCGACGGAGATCGTCTCGCCCGTGTCCTCGCCCCGGGGCGCGACGAGCGAGACGCCGAGCACGACGGCGACGGCCACGACCAGCGCCGCCGCCTCCCGGAACCGCCGCTCGATCAGGGCGCTGACCGCCAGACCGACGGCGATCGTCGCGGCGCCGACGAGAAGGATGCCCCCGACCCGGGCGACCGCCCCCAGCGGACCCGACACCTGGCCCATCGCCAGCTCCGACAGCGGCACCCCGCCGAAGGGCCAGCGACCCTTGACCGCCTCGAACAGCAGCCAGCTCCCCGGCAGGGCGACCCACCGCCACCGCGAGGATGGGGACGCCATGACCGCCACGCCGAGGAAGGCCGAGAACCCGGCGACCTGGACGACGTACCCCGGCGGCGTGAACGCGGCCATCCACAGCGTCGAGGGGATCAGCAGCCCGGCGCCGGTCAGCCATGCCCGCCGGAACCTCGACCAGGCCGGGGCGTCGGCGATCGCCCGGTCGAAGAGGACGATCCCGGCGAAGGCGAGCGGCCACCACCCCCAGGGCGGGAGGCTCAAGGCCAGCAGCACGCCCGCGCCGAGGGCCATCCCCGCAGGCCCCCACCGCCGGGCTGCCCGCGGCGCGTCGGGGTCGGCCGGGTCGGCGGCGTCCGTCGAGCGTCGACCCGAGGCCGACCGCGCGGCGTCGGTGGGGCCGGGGCCTTCGCCAGCCGGGCGGCCCGACGCCGGGTCGGTCGGCGCGGGGTCGTCGGCGATGTCGTCCTCGGCCACGGCCGGTCAGTCTGGCCGACGGGCCCGGCCGTCCGTGCCCACCCTCCGTCCGATCCCGCCCGGGAACCGGGTCTACGCGCCCACCGGGATACCCGCGTCCCCCTCAGCGCGCAGAACCGAGCCACCACCGAAGTACGCGCCCACCGGGACACCCGCGTCCCCCTCAGCGCGCAGAATCGCTCCGGCCCGCCCGCGCCACACCCGGCCGGAGCGGTCAGACCTCGAGCATGAGGGTGGTCGGGCCGTCGTTGACCAGCTCGACCTCCATGTCGGTGCGGAACCGGCCG
>JAAYBP010000350.1 GCA_012730075.1 Acidimicrobiales bacterium
GCGGTGAGCGCGGGGACCGGCGGGAGCACGTAGTACGCGCCGGTGTCGGCGCGGGTGTGGAACGTGAGGAGGTCGCGGGGGCCCTCGACGCCGGCCATGCGCTCGAGCATCCGGTGCATGACCGCCTGGTCGTTGGTGAGGCCGACGAACATCGTCCCGTGCCTCGTTCCCGAGCCGTAGGGCATGTTGCGGCGGAGGATCTCGCCGATGTCGTCCTGGTCGGTGCGCGCCGCGTGGGAGGCCTCGGGCTTCGGGTCGAGCTCGACGTCGTCGGTCTTGGTGCGCCCGATCGCCTGCTCCTGCTCCTCGACCGACAGCTCCATCCAGGAGTGCTCGTGGGGCCATCGCTGGAGCAGCAGCAGGCTCGCCCCGGCCGCGCCGCCGTCGGCGTACAGGACGTGATCGGGCAGCTCGACCAGCGGTGGGTTCTCGGTGCCGTCGACGAACCCGGTCAGGTCGCGGTGGTCGCGGTACTCCCAGCCGTACTCCTCGTCGGCGACGGTCGCCAGCGGGGCCAGCGTGTCGACCACACCGGTGACCCCGTCGAAGAGGACGTCGCGCGCCCCGGCGGCCAGCCACACGACGAGGTCGTGCTGGGTCGCGGGCATGGTGAAGCCGTCGGGTCCCACGATCGGCCGGTCGAAGCCGTGCACCCCCTCGGGGCACGACGCCGGGTCGAGCCGGCGCCAGAGCTCGGGGCGGAACCCGACGACGAGCATGAAGCCGGTGCCGGTGGTCGCCCCGCCGACGAGGTCGCCGACGACGGTCAGCAGGCGGTCGACGTCCGCGTCGGCCCGCAGGTCGAGCTCGACGTACGCGTGGTGGGTGGTGCCGAAGGCGAGGATGCCGGGCTGGGCGCGACCGGCCGGATCGAGGGACACCCGGGTCACCCTAGGACGGGGTGGTCACCAGCCCGGACGCTCGGCGGGGTCGAGCAGGGGGCAGTGCGTGCCGTGGTGGATCATCGCCATGCAGCGGTTGCAGTGGATGCACTCGCCCTCGGTGGCGGCCCCGCTGCGGTAGCGCTCGATCAGGTCCGGCTCGCGGAGCAGCGCCCGGCCCATGGCCACCAGCTCGAAGCCGTCGTCGAGGACGTCGCGCACGGTGGCGAGGTGGTCGACGCCGCCGACGTAGACGAGCGGCAGGTCGAGCGCCTCGCGGAACGGCTGGGCGAGGGGCCGGAAGTAGCCCTCCTCGAACGGATAGCTGTGCAGGAAGCGGTCGCCGAACAGCTGCATCCCGAGCCGGATCGGCTGCTTGAACCCGGCGGCCAGCTCCTGCACCGGGGCGTCGCCCTTGAACAGGAACATCGGGTTCTGGAGCGAGCTCCCGCCGGTCAGCTCGATGGCGTCGACGGTGCCGTCCGCCTCGAGCCGTCGGGCGACGAGGCGGCTCTCCTCCGGGCCGAGCCCCCCGCGGATGCCGTCGGTCATGTTCAGCTTCACGATCACCGCGAGCCGCCCGTCGACGGCTCGCCGCACCGCCTCGACCGCCTGGCGCGGGAAGCGCATGCGGTGCTCGAGGCTGCCCCCCCACCGGTCGTTGCGCCGGTTCAGCCGCGGGCTGAGGAAGCCGCTGAGCAGGTAGCCGTGGCCCATGTGGACCTCGACCGCGTCGAACCCGCAGTCGGCGAGCATCGTCGCCCCGGCGGCGAAGTCGGCGGTGATGCGGGCGATGTCGTCGTCGTCGACCGCCTTGGTGCGCCGCATCGCCATCGGGCTGAACATCGGCGACGGCGACCGGCCCCGGCTCCCGGTGGCGGCGGCCACCGCGCCGGCGTGGCCGATCTGCGCGGACACGGCCGCGCCCTCGCCGTGGACGGCCTCGGCGATCCGGGTCAGCCCGGGGACCGCCTTGGCCTGGAGCACCATCTCGAGCGGCGTCGCCCGGCCCTCCTCGGACACCGCGCAGAACGCGACGGTGCTGAGCGCCACCCCTCCCGCGGCGATCGCCCGGTGGAACTCGACGAGCTGGTCGGTCGGGCCGTCGTGGTCGGACATGCCCTCGAAGGTCGCCGCCTTCACGAAGCGGTTGCGCAGCTCGATCGGGCCGAGCCGGTACGGCGAGAACGGGTCGACCGACGGCGGGCCGGGCGCCTCGGCGGGCGGTGCGTCGCTGCGTGGCCGGTCGCTCACCACCTCGACCGGGACTCCTCCGCGAACCCGAGGATCGCCTCGACTCGCAGCGTGCCGCCGTCGCCGTCGGGCACCGAGCCGGTCCACCGGCCGAACACCTGGTGCACCTCGTTGTGCGCGAAGCCGAGGGCGAGCCGGGAGTGGCGGTCGTGGTCCGGGACCAGCTCGATGTCGAGCGCCCCCGACGAGTCGCGGACCCGCCACGGCTCCATCGGGCGATCCCAGTCGTAGGACCAGTCGAGCTCCTCGCCGATCTTCTCCAGGCGGCCGTCGACGATCACGCCGTTCTCGGTGAAGCCGGTGCCGGCGGTCCACTTGGCGCCGATCTGGACGCCGACCCGCCGGCCGTCGGCGCTGTCGCCCGCCGCACCGCCCCAGTTCCAGATCGTGTGGTACGGCCAGCGGCCCCGACCGGCGTCGAAGATCCCCCACGCGGGGTCGCCGGCGCCACCGATCGTGCGCTCCTCGCCGTCGATCGTGACGGTGCCGGTGGCCGGGCGGGCCTGGTGCTTGGACGTGAACTGGAACCGCTGCTCGTCCCACGGGATCACGACGTTGAGCGACTCGTGGCCCGGCGGCTGGGCGACGCGGATGTCGAGGTGGCCGTCGCCCCGCTTGGGGTCGGTCCAGTGCGCGGTGAGGACGGTGGCGTCGTCGCGGTAGTCGATCGTGGCGTCGATCCGGCGGCTGCGGTGCTCGAGGTGGCCCTGGCCGGCGACCTCGGGGAGGTGGATGCCCCGCGCCCCGGGCCGGCCGTCGAACCCACGCCCCGTGCGCCCGGTGTGGGGCTCGATCCACTCGACCGCCACGAGGCCGAGGTAGTCGACGTCGGCGAACGTGAGCGTGAGGATCAGGTCGTCGGACTGGACGCACCAGTAGTCCCAGCGCTTCGTGCGCCCCCACCGCCCGGCCAGGTTCGCCCGGTGGAGCGGGCGTCGCGACCAGCCCTTGGCCGCCGGGTTCAGCCGCCGGCCGTCGGGGGTGCAGAGGTCGACCGGCTCGGTCAGCTCGGGTTCGTGGGTGGCCATCGCCGCCGACGATGGCACACGCCGGGCCCCGGTGCGACGCCCGCGGGCCGGCGGGGGCCACCCGCTACCGTCCCCCCGATGCCCTGGCCCGCCGCGCTCTCGGACGACACCCGCGGCCGTTACCTGGCGGCGCTGGCCGGGGTGGTCGCGATCGGCCTGGCGGCCCGGGTCGGTTGGGTGCTCGGCCCGGCGAAGGACGTTCCCCTCGCGGGCGACTCCGGCAACTTCTACCGGCCGGTCGCCCGGAGCCTCGCCGGCCTCCACGGCTTCACGCTCGAGACCGACGGGGTCCGCAGCCCCGCCGGCCGCCTCCCGCCTCTGTTCCCCGTCGTGCTCGCGCTCTTCGACCTGGTCGGGCTGGGGTCGGTGCGGGCCCAGCAGCTCGGGATGGCGGTGCTGAACGCGATCGCGCTCGTCCCGGTCGCCGAGGTCGGCCGCCGGCTGCGCGGGCCCGCCGTCGGGATCGTGGCGGGGGTGTTCGCCGCGCTCAGCCCGCTGTGGATCACCCACACCTCCGCCCTCATGACGGAGGGCATGGTGCTGGTGCTGGTGCCGAGCGTGCTGCTGGCCGCGCTGTGGACGCTCGAGGCGCCGAGCGGGCGGCGCTACGCGCTCGTCGGCCTGCTCCTCGGCCTGACCGCGCTCAACCGCAGCGACGCGGCCCTGCTGGCCCTGCTCGTCGTCGGGGCGCTGGCGCTCGCCGCCCCGGGCGGCGACGGTCTGCGCCGTCGGCTCGCCGGACCGCTGGTCGCGCTGCTCGTCGTCGGGTTGGTCGTCGCGCCCTGGGTGGTGCGCAACCAGATCCGGCTCGACAGCGCCACGATCTCGCTCAACTCCGGCAACACGATGGCCGGCGCGAACTGCCCCGACACCTACGGCGATCCCCCCTACCGGGGCAGCTGGCGGATCCAGTGCGCGTTCGTCGCCGGGTACTTCGTCGGGCACTCACCGGAGGACCCGCTGCCGACCGCGGAGCTCGAACGGCGATCGGTCGACTTCGCCATCGACTACGCACGGGACAACACCGACCGGCTGCCCGCCGTCGTCTCCGCCCGCGTCATGCGCACCTGGGGCGTCTACCCGATCGAGCACCAGCTCGAGCTGGCCCGTCAGGAGGGGCGCTCCGCCCGGCTGGAGCGCATCGGCCTGCGGGTGTGGCAGGTGTCGATCCTGCCGTTCCTGATCGGGGCGGTGGTCGCCGTCCGCAGCCGCGACCGCCGGTTCCTCCTGCTGCTCGCCCCGATGGTCCACGTGACGGTCGTGAGCGCGCTCATCTACGGATCGACCCGCATGGGCACCGC
>JAAYBP010000046.1 GCA_012730075.1 Acidimicrobiales bacterium
CGAGCCCGCGTCCGGGCGCGTCGGACGTCGCCGGGCCCGGCGCCGCGTCGACCAGCTCACCGTCGTGCACCCCGAGGCCCAGCGGGGCCGGGTGTTCCCGGTCGGCGAAGAGATGACCGTCGGCCGCGCCGGCGGCTGCACCGTGTCGATCGCCGAGGACACCTACGCCTCGCAGATCCACGCCCGGATCTTCGGCCGCGACGGCCAGACCTGGGTCGAGGACCTGGGCTCCACCAACGGAACGTTCGTCAACGACCAGCGCATCGCCGCCGCCACCGCCGTCCGCCGGGGAGACCGGCTGCGCGTCGGCGGCACCGTGATGGAGCTCGGGTGAGGGAGGACCACCGACCATGACCGAGTTCCGGGTGGGATCGGCCACCGACGTCGGCCAGGTCCGGTCGATCAACCAGGACTCCATCCTCGTCGCGCCGGAGGTCCCGCTGTTCGGGGTCGCCGACGGCATGGGTGGCCACCAGGGCGGCGAGGTCGCCTCCGCGCTCGCGGTCGAGATCGTGGGCGAGGGCCTCGGCGAGGACCGCAGCACGCTCGACACCCTGCTCGACAAGGTGCGGGAGGCCAACGCCCGCATCTTCGCCCGCTCCGCCGAGGAGGCGTCGCTCCGCGGCATGGGCACCACGTTCGTCGCCGTCGCCCTGGTCCGCACCGACGACCCCGACGCCGACGTCGCCGGGGACGACGGCGCGGCCGACGGGGCGAGCCCCGCCGAGGACACGGCCGACACGGCCGACACGGCGGACGCGGCGGACGAGGAGGAGGTCGCCTGGATCAACGTCGGCGACTCCCGCGTCTACCTGCTCCGCGACGGGGAGCTGCGCCAGCTCAGCCGCGACCACAGCCTGGTCGAGGACCTGCGCCGCGGCGGTCAGCTCACCGACGCCGAGGCCGCGGTCCACCCCCAGCGCAACATCCTCACCCGGGCCCTCGGCATCGACCGCACCGTCGACGTCGACGCGGGCGCGGTGCTGCCCTTCCTCGGCGACCGCTTCCTCCTGTGCAGCGACGGCCTCTACAACGAGGTGACGCCCGACGTCATCGTCGAGCAGCTCACCACGATCGACGACCTCGACCAGGCGGCGCGCGAGCTGGTCCGGCTGGCCAACGAGGGCGGCGGCCGCGACAACATCTCGTGCGTCATCGTCGAGGTCACCGACGACGACGGCCGCGCCGAACGGGCCGCCGAAGCCGCCGCCGCCCACGCCGCGGCGGTCGCCGAACGGGCCGCCGTCGAGGGGGACGGCGAGGGTGGCGACGAGGCCGGAGACGACGAGGACCGCGTCGACACCGTCGAGATGCCCGCCGCGTCGCCCGACGGGCCCGAACCGGGCACGGCCGCCGCGACCGGGCTCGTACCCGACGACGACGCCACCCCGCCGCACGGGTCGCCGCTCCCCCTCCCTCCCGCGGCCGACGACCCCACCGACACCGGGGACGGACCGGGGGCGGTACCGGCCGAGGGGCCGTTCCCCACGCCGGCCGATCCCGGGTTCCCGACCGACGACGGCCCCGTCGGCCCCAGCGGCGCCGACGGGACGAACGACACGAACGGCACGAACGGGCCCGAGGACGACGACGACCTGCCGTTCGACCGGCCGAGCGACGACCTCTACTCCGACATGGACCGCGCCGGGGGGCGCCACTGGGCGTTCACCGCCGCGGCGGTCGTCGTCGTGCTCGCGCTGCTGCTGGGCGGTCTCTACGCCGCCGCCAACTGGTGGGCGGGCCGCACGTACCACCTCGCCGCCGACGACTCGGAGGTGGTGATCTACCGGGGTCCGTCGGGCGGCTTCCTCTTCATCTCGCCGTCGGCGTCGGAGCGCATGCGGGTCAACGTCGACGAGCTGCCCGACGACGCCCAGGCCGCCGTCGCCGCCGAGCGGGAGTTCGGGTCGCGGGCCAAGGCGCGCTCGTTCGTCAACAACGCCAAGACCGACGCCGAGCGCGAGCGCCGGGAGGCCGAGGCCGAGCGCGAGGCCACGACGACCACCACCACGACGACCACCACCACCGAGGCCGGCGAGAGCAGCGAGCCGCTCGAGAACGAGGGCAGCGAGCCGGCCGAGGAGAAGGACGCCGACACCACCGACGGGGGCGGATGACGGCGGTCCGCTCGCCCGGCACCGACCCGGTCCCCTCCTGATGGAACGCCTCCGCCGCAACGCCGAGATGGTGCTGCTCGTGATGGGCGGGATCGTGGTCGCCGGCGCCTACGCCCTCGTGAGCCTGGGGTCGACCGCGTCGCTGCCCGCCGACATCGGTCCCTTCCTCGGCCTGGTGTTCGGGCTGTTCCTCGTCGCCCACCTCGCGGTGCGCCGGCTGGCCCCCGGGGCGGACGGCACGCTCCTGCCGCTCGCCGGGATCCTGAACGGCATCGGCTACGTGTTCATCGCCCGGCTGCGCGAGGACCTCGCGTCGCGCCAGGCGCTGTGGACCGCGCTCGGCATCGTCGGCTTCGTCGCCACGCTCTACCTCGTCCGGCGGCCCCGCGACCTGGAGCGCTACCGCTACATCGCCCTGTTCCTCGGCATCGGCATGATGCTGCTGCCCCTGCTACCGGTCGTCGGCCGCAACATCAACGGCGCGCGCATCTGGATCCGCCTCGGCCCGGTCAACTTCCAGCCCGGCGAGGCGGCCAAGCTCTGCCTGGCGGTGTTCTTCGCCGCCTACCTCGTCGAGAAGCGCGAGCTGCTCGCCCTGGCGTCGTGGCCGAAGCGCTTCCCGATCCTCCCCGACCCGAAGCACCTCGGCCCGGTGCTCGCCGCCTGGGGCGTCGCCGTCGTCGTGATCGTCGCCGAGCGCGACCTGGGCACCGCCCTGCTGTTCTTCGCCCTGTTCATCGTGCTCCTGTGGGTGGCGACCGGCCGGTGGGGCTACCTCGCGGTCGGGTTCACGCTGTTCGGTCTGGCCGCGTTCGTGGCGTGGCTGATCTTCAGCCACGTGCAGGTGCGGGTCACCGCCTGGCTGAACCCGTGGTCCGATCCGCAGGGCGACGGGTTCCAGATCATCCAGGGCTGGTACGCGCTGGCCGACGGCGGGGTCGGCGGCCGGGGGCTCGGCCTCGGCATCAGCGGCGACGGCCGCCTGTTCGCGGCCGAGACCGACTTCATCTTCGCCGTCATCGGCGAGGAGCTCGGCCTGATCGGCTCGATCGGGATCCTCGTCGCGTTCCTGCTGCTGATCGGATCGGGGCTGCGCATCGCCGCCAGCCAGCAGGGCTCGTTCGAGAAGCTGCTCGCCACCGGCCTCACGACCCTCCTCGGTGTGCAGGCGTTCATCATCATCGGCGGCATCACGCGGGTCCTGCCCCTCACCGGCGTCGTGCTGCCGTTCGTGTCGTTCGGCGGCTCGGCCCTGCTCGCCAACTACGTGCTGCTCGCCCTGCTGGTGCGCCTGTCCGACGACGCCCACCAGCGGCGCCGGCGCCAGGCGCGCCGCGGCGCGGTGCCGGTCGGGGCCGGGCGGTGAGCCGGCGATGAACATGGACCGCCAGATCCGGCGCCTCGGCCTCGCCCTCGCCGCCTGCTTCACGGTGCTCGCCGCCCAGCTCGGCTACATCCAGCTCATCGCGGCCGACCGGCTGAACTCCCGGCCGGACAACACCCGCCAGCAGCAGCGGAACTTCAACCGTCCACGCGGCCAGATCGTCGCCGCCGACGGCACGGTGCTCGCCTTCTCGGTCGAGAACAGCAGCGGCTTCAAGTACTCCCGCGTCTACCCCGAGACCGACCTGTTCGGGCCGATCACCGGCTTCTACAGCTTCACGCTCGGCGCCTCGGGGGTGGAACGGACCTACGACGAGGACCTCGCCGGCGCCATCCCCGAGCTCGACCTCGCCAACCTGTCCGACCTGTTCGTCGACCGCGAGAACACCGGGAACGTGCACCTGACGCTCCACCCCGAGGTGCAGCAGGCCGCCCGCGACGCTCTCGGCGAGCGGGAGGGGTCGGTCGTGGCCCTCGACCCGCGCACCGGCGCCATCGACGCCATGTGGAGCTTCCCGACGTTCGACCCGAACCCGCTGTCGACGAACGACGCGGCGGCCACCAGCCTGAAGGAGCAGCTCGACGCCGACCCGGAGAACCCGCTGCTCTTCCGCGCCTACCGGGAGATCTTCTTCCCCGGCTCGACGTTCAAGGTCGTCACCGCGTCGACCGCGGTCGAGACCGGGCAGGTCACCGTCGACAACCCCGACTACCCGCCGACGTCGAGCTTCGACATCGACTTCACCGAGCGCGACCTCCGCAACTTCGGCGGCGGCACCTGCGGCGGCACGCTCTACGACCTGCTCCGCGTCTCGTGCAACACCGGCTTCGCGCAGATGGGCACCGACCTCGGGCCGTCGGCGGCGGTCGCCGGCGCCGAGGCGTACGGCTTCAACGACCGGCCCCCGATCGACCTGCCGGCGCCGGCCGCGTCGGTGTTCCCCACCGAGTTCCCCGACGACCAGGGCAACGGACCGCTGGCCCGGGCGTCGATCGGTCAGGGCGACGTGTCGTCGACACCCCTCCAGATGGCGCTGGTCACCGGCGCGATCGCCAACGGAGGCGCGGTGATGACCCCCCACGTGATGGACCGCGTCACCGATGACGAGGGCGACGTCGTCAAGCGCTTCGACGTCGAGGAGTGGCGCCGGGCGACGTCCCCGGAGACGGCGGGCGTGGTGCGGCGCGGGATGCTCGACGTCGTCACCGGCCCCCGCGGCACGGCGCGCAACCTGGCGATCGACGGCGTGGAGGTCGGCGGCAAGACCGGCACCGCCCAGCTCGGAACCGACCCGCCGCGATCCCACGCCTGGATCATCGGCTTCGCCGGGCCGCCCGGGCAGGCGGCCGAGGTCGCGGTCGCCGTCATCGTCGAGGGCCAGCCCGGCGCCAGCGAACAGACCGGCGGCACCGTCGCCGCGCCGATCGCCCGGGCCGTGATCGAGGCCGTCCTCCGCGTCAGGGGCGGCGGGTGAGCGCGGCGGAGGCTGGGTCGGGCCCGCCTCGACCCCTAGCCTGGCCGCCACGACCGGCGCAGCGGGCGGCCCGCCCGCGGAGGGACGACGACCGGCCCGCCCCTCCCCGTCCGCGGCGACCGGGCGATCAGCCATGACCGACGACGAGCGACCCACCTACAACGGCCGGTACGAGGTCGAGCGCCGCATCGCCCGCGGCGGCATGGCCGACGTCTTCCTGGCCCGCGACCTGCTGCTCGCGCGACCGGTCGCGGTCAAGGTGCTGTTCCCCGAGTTCGCGAGCGACCCCGCGTTCGTCGCCCGGTTCCGTCGCGAGGCCCAGGCGGCCGCCAACCTCACCCACGCCAACATCGTCGGCGTCTACGACTGGGGCCAGGAGGGCGGCACCTACTACATCGTCATGGAGTACGTCGACGGGCGCTCCCTGTCGGAGATCCTCCGCACCCAGGGCACCCCGCCGGCGCGCACCGCGGCCGGCATCGTCGCCGACGTCGCCGCCGCCCTCGGCCACGCCCACCGCAACGGCGTCGTCCACCGCGACGTCAAGCCCGGCAACATCATGATCACCGCGGGCGGCAACGTGAAGGTCGCCGACTTCGGCATCGCCCGGGCGATGACGTCCTCCCCGGAGGACAGCCTCACCCAGGCCGGCTCGGTGATGGGCACCGCCACGTACTTCTCACCCGAGCAGGCGCAGGGCCACGACGTCGATCAGCGCAGCGACCTCTACTCCCTCGGCGTGGTCATGTACGAGATGGCCAACGGTCGGCCGCCGTTCGTCGCCGACACGCCGCTCGCGGTCGCGTACAAGCACGTGCAGGAGCAGCCGAAGCCGCTGCGCGAGGCCCATCCCGACGTGCCCGCCGCCTACGAGGCGATCACGATGCGCCTGCTCGCCAAGTCGCCCGACGAGCGCTATCCGGACGCCGACGCCCTGCGGTCCGACCTGCGCCGCTTCCTCGACGGCCAGCGCGTCCGCGCCGGGGCGGGCGCCGCCGCGACCGCCGGAGCCGGCGCGGCAGCCGTACCGGTCACCGACCCCGCGCCCCCGCCCCTCGCCCCGGCCGGGGCCACCACGGCCACGCCCGACACCGGCGGGGAGTCGACCGGGCCGACGCCGCCGTACCAGCAGGCCCGCGGCTCGCGCACGGGCTGGTACGTCCTCCTGCTGCTCCTGATGCTCGCGCTGCTCGCCGGGCTGCTCTACCTGTTCGCCGACACGCTCGGCATCGGTGACGACACCGGGGTCGAGGTCCCCGACGTGAGCGGCCTGCCCGTGACCGAGGCCCGGCAGGTCCTCGAGCGCGAGGGCTTCGAGGTCAACCCCGATCCGCAGTACGAGGAGAGCGACACCGTCGACGCCGACCACGTCATCCGCCAGGACCCGTCGGGCGGCACCGAGGTCGACCCGGGCACCGTCGTCACGCTCGTCGTGTCGAGGGGGCCCCCGGCGGCCGAGCAGAAGCCGGTGCCCCGCGTCGAGGGCGAGACGGTCGAGCGCGCCCACCAGATCCTGATCGACGAGGGGTTCGAGAACATCCAGGTCCTCGAGCGACCGTCCGACGACGTCGACGAGGGCACCGTCATCAGCCAGACGCCGCGTGGCGGTACCGACGCCGACCTCGACGCCCGCATCACGCTGATCGTCTCGAACGGCGAACCCGAGACCACGACGACCGTGCCCCCGCCCACCACCGCGCCCCCACCGACGTCGACCACCGCGCCCGAGACCACCACCACGACCGAGGGCACGACGACGACCACCACCACGACCACCACCACGACCGAGGGCACGACGACGACCACCACGACGACCACCCCCGGCGAGTGACCCCCGGGCCCTGATCGCCGGGCGGCGGGCCGGGAGGTCAGGCCGGGGTGCCGACCGAGGCGAGGAAGTTGCGGAGCAGGTCGTGACCGCCGACGGTCAGGATCGACTCGGGGTGGAACTGCACGCCCTCGGTCGGGGCGTCGCGGTGGCGGAGGCCCATCACCAGGCCGTCGTCGGTCTCGGCCGTTATCTCCAGGACGTCGGGCACCGTCGCGCGATCGACGACGAGGGAGTGGTATCGGGTCGCCTCCAGCGGCTGGGGCAGCCCGGCGAACACGCCGACGTCGCCGTGGCGCACGAACGACGTCTTGCCGTGCATCACCTCCGGCGCGCGCACGACGGTGCCGCCGTACACCTCCCCGAGGCACTGGAGCCCGAGGCACACGCCGAGCAGCGGGACGCGCCGCGCCGTGAACTCGCGTATCGCTTCGTTCGAGATCCCGGCGTCGGAGGGCGTGCCGGGGCCCGGCGAGATCAGCACCGCGTCCGGCTCGCGGGCGAGGGCCTGCTCGACGGTGATCTCGTCGTTGCGGACCACCTCGGGCTCGGCGCCCAGCTCCCCGAGGTACTGGACGAGGTTGTAGACGAAGGAGTCGTAGTTGTCGACGACGAGGACCCGGGGTGCCACGGCGTGGACGCTACCGGGCCGCGCGTTGGGGATCGACGCCGGATGATCTTCTAGTCTCCGGCGCATGGCCCGCCGCAGCGACGACGAGAACGTCTCCGACGACGACGCCGGCGCGACCGACGACGTCGACGAGCCCACCGCCGACGAGACGACCGACGGCGACACCGCCGAGGGCGTCGACGAGACGGCCGACGAAGGCGGTCGGCCACCGGCGCCCAGGAAGACGAAGCGCCCGAGCGCCAAGGTGCAGAAGGCCGACATCGCGGCGCGGCGCGAGGCCACCAAGGCCCGCATGGACGAGGCCAAGGCCAAGGGCGAGCCGGTGAAGCCGACCAAGGCGAGCGCGGACGACCCCACCGGCGCCCGGGCCCGCCGGTCGAAGGGCAAGGGCGCGGTCGCCACCGCGAGCGCCGACGACCCCACCGGCACCAAGGCCCGCAAGGCGGCCAAGCAGTCCTCCGGCGTCGCCCGGCCGTCGAAGCGCACCGGCAGCGACCCCAAGACGGTCCGGGCGGCGGCCCGCAGCGGCAACCCGAAGAAGGCGGCCGAGGCGGCGGCCGAGTCCAGCCGCTACACCGCGCCGATCCCCCGCAGCCAGATCGAGAGCCCCACCTGGGTGCCGGTGCTGATGTTCACGTTCCTGGGCGTCGGCTCGCTCGTGATCCTGCTGACCTACGTCGTCTGGAACGCGCGGCCGCTGACGCTCGGCATCGGCCTCGGCTGCATCCTGGCCGGCATCCTCACCGCCACCCAGTACCGCTGAGGGTCCCCCGCGCCCGGCGGTCCGACCACCTTCGGTGGCCTCCGGGCGGGCGTGACCACCGGGTGTGACCGAGGTAACGCCCGAGTTACAACGGTGTGACCCTCCCCAGGCTTGTCCACAGGTGGGGATAAGCGCCGGCGGGCGCATCCGCCCAGGTCAGGGCGTCACCAGGCGACGCCGAGCCGCCCCGCGGGCGGGTCAGCGCTCGTCGAGGTCGCCGACGAGGTCCATCTCGTCCATGCAGTGCCGCGGCGGCTCCGGATCGGCGTTGGCGGCGCTGGTCATCCGCACCTCGGTTCCGCACGTCGCGCACCGGTATAGGAGCTTGACCTTGCGCAGCTCGCCCGGCGGAGGCGGCTCGGGGACCGGCTGGACCATGCCGCCGAGCGCGGCGAGCCCGAGGCGGACGAGGAGGAGCGACGCACCGAGGGCGATGAGCACACGGACGACGTCTCCCACCCCGTCGAGCCTACGGGCCGCGCGGTCAGGTGGTGATGCGGGAGGCGATCAGCCGATGCGCTCGATGATGGTGGCGTTGGCCATGCCGCCGCCCTCGCACATCGTCTGGAGGCCGTAGCGGCCGCCGGTGCGCTCGAGCTCGTTGAGCAGGGTCGCCATCAGCTTGGCGCCGGAGGCCCCGAGCGGGTGGCCGAGCGCGATGGCACCGCCGTTGACGTTGACCTTCTCCGGGTCGGCGCCGAGCTCCTTCTGCCAGGCGAGCACGACCGAGGCGAACGCCTCGTTGACCTCGAACAGGTCGATGTCGTCGATCGACAGGCCGGAGCGCTCGAGGGCCTTCTCGGTGGAGGGGATCGGGCCGGTCAGCATCGTGACCGGGTCGACGCCCGCGAGGGCGAAGGTGTGGAACCGGGCGCGGGGCTTGAGGCCCAGCTCCGCGGCCTTCTCCTCGCTCATGATCAGCACGGCCGAGGCGCCGTCGGTGATCTGCGAGCTGTTGGCGGCGGTGACGCGGCCGCCGTTCTCCTCCGGCACGAAGGCGGGCTTGAGCTTGCCGAGGCTCTCCATCGTGGAGTCGCGGATGCCCTCGTCGGCGGTGACGATCTCGTCGGTCTCGATCAGCTCGCCGGTCTCCTTGTCGCGGGGCTTGGCCTTGACGTGGACGAGCTCGTTGTCGAAGCGGCCCTCGTCGCGGGCCCGCGCCGCGTTCTGCTGGCTGCGGAGGCCGAAGGCGTCGAGGTCCTCGCGGGTGAGGCCCCACTTGTCGGCGATGACCTCGGCCGACACGCCCTGGGGGATCAGGCCCTTGTAGCCGTAGTGCTCGACGTCGGCGTAGCGGGCGACCGCCTGCGGGCCGAACGGGAAGCTGCCCGGCGTGACCGACGCGCCCATCGGCGTGGTCGACATGACCTCGACCCCGGCGGCGACGACGATGTCGTAGGCGCCGGCGATCACGCCCTGGGCCCCGAAGTGCACCGACTGCTGCGACGAGCCGCACTGGCGGTCGATCGTCGTGGCGGGGACGGTCTCGGGCCAGCCGGCGGCGAGGACGGCGTTGCGGCCGACGTTCACCGACTGGTTGCCGACCTGCATCACGCAGCCGGTGATCACGTCGTCGACCATCGCCGGGTCGAGGTTGTTGCGCTCGGCGAGGGCCTTGAGCACCTCGGCGAGGAGGTCCGCCGGGTGCCAGCCCGACAGCTTCCCGTTGCGCTTGCCTCCCGGGGTGCGGATGGCGTCGACGATCACGGCGTTGGGCATGGGGTCACCTCGGGTTGGGGCCGGGGATCCGGCTCGACCTGGCACCGCCCGGACCGGGCGGCGGCGGAAACTGGACCGCTCGGTCAAGTCTGGCCGCGGCCCCCTTCCGCCGCAACCCGGCGAGCGCCCGGCGACCCCCGGGCGGACCCCGGGACCGTCTGCTAGGCCAGGGGTCACGCTCACCGACTCAAGGGGACGAGGGAGACCATGACCACCAGCGCGGACATCGACGCCGTCATCGCCGGCCAGACCGTGCCATCGCTCTTCGCGCAGACGGCCACCCGGCTCCCCGAGCAGGTCGCCCTCCGGTGGAAGGAGGGCGACGAGTGGCGGCGGTGGACCTTCGCCGAGCTGGCCGACCTCGCGTGCCGCGTCGCGACCGGCCTGGCCGCCGCCGGGGTCGGCGCCGGCGACCGGGTGCTCCTGATGATGCGGAACTGCCCCGAGTTCCACGCGCTCGACCTGGGCGCCCTGCTGGTCGGGGCCACCCCGATCTCGATCTACAACTCCTCGTCGGCCGAGCAGGTCGAGTACCTCGCCAACCACTCCAAGGCCGGCGTCGCCATCGTCGAGGACGACGGCTTCCTCGCCCGCTTCGCGAACCGCGAGGCGATGCCCACCCTCACGACGATCGGGGTGGTGCGCCCCGGCGAGCTGGCGGCCGACCTCACCTGGGACGGGCTGATCGCCAACGACCCGGTCGACCTCGCCGCGGCCTCGTCCATCTCCTCCCCCGACGACCTGATCACGATCATCTACACGTCGGGCACCACCGGTCCGCCCAAGGGCGTGATGCTCAGCCACTACAACATCGCCTGGACCGCCGAGTGCCTCCGCCTCGCGTTCGGCCGGGACGACCTCACCGGCAAGCGGCTGGTCTCGTACCTGCCGATGGCGCACATCGCCGAGCGGGTCACCAGCCACTACTCGCTGCTCTCGATGGGCTACGAGGTGACGTGCTGCCCCGACCCCGGACAGATCGCCGACTTCGCGCGCGAGGTCAAGCCGCAGATCATGTTCGGCGTCCCGCGGGTCTGGGAGAAGATCCACTCCCGCGTGACGGCCGCCCTCAGCGCCGACCCCGAGAAGGGCGCGAAGTTCCAGGAGGCGGTCGCCGCCGCCGAGCCGATCGCGCTGAAGATGGCCTGGGACGAGGCGTCCGACGAGGAGCGGGCCACCTACGACTTCCTCGACCAGGTCGCCTTCGCCGGCGTGCGCGAGCTGCTCGGCTTCGACGAGCTCGAGATCGCCATCTCCGGCGCGGCGCCGATCCCGCCCGAGCTGCTCTCGTGGTACCGGGCGATCGGCGTGCCGATGTCGGAGATCTACGGCATGAGCGAGAACTGCGGGCCGATGTGCTGGGAGCCGTACCGGATCAAGCCGGGCACGGTCGGCCCCGCGGTCCCCGGCCTCGAGGTGAAGCTCGCCGACGACGGCGAGGTGTGCTGCCGGGGCGGCCTGGTCTTCCAGGGCTACCTCGACGCGCCCGACAAGACCGCCGAGGCGCTCGACGCCGACGGCTGGCTCCACTCCGGTGACATCGGCGAGGTCGACGACGACGGCTACTTCCGCATCGTCGACCGCAAGAAGGAGCTGATCATCACCGCCGGCGGCAAGAACATCAGCCCCGCCAACCTCGAGGCCGCCCTGAAGACGATCCCGATCGTCGGCCAGGCCTGCGCGGTCGGCGACAAGCGGCCGTTCGTGGCCGCCCTGGTGGTGCTCGACCCCGACGAGACCTCGATCTGGGCCAAGCAGCGGGGCCTCGAGGGCCTCACCCTCCAGGAGCTGGCCGATCACCCCGACGTGCTCGCCTACCTCGACGAGGCCCTCGTCGGCGCCATGGCCCGCTTCAACAACGCCGAGCGGGTCAAGAAGCTCAAGGTGCTCGCCGACGAGTGGCTGCCCGACTCCGAGCTGCTGACGCCGACCTCGAAGCTGAAGCGCCGGGGCATCCACGCCACCTTCTCCGACGAGATCGACGCCCTCTACGCCTGAGCGTCGCGACAGGTCCAGAGGAGACCGCCATGAGCGAAACGTCGACGACCACCGACCCCACCACCCCCGATCTGAAGCCGGGTCGCCGCGAGCTCGACCGCCTCGCCGGGCTCGTGCGGGCGCCGCGCGAGGGTCGAAGGCCGCTCGAGGTCCGCTCCCCGCTGACCGGCGAGGTCCTCGGCGTCGTGCCCGAGGGCACCCGCGAGGACGTCGAGGCCGCGGTCGCCTCCGCGCGCGCGGTGCAGGCGGCGTGGGCGCGCACGTCCACCCGTGAGCGGGCGGGCATCCTCGGCCGCTACCAGACCCTCGTCCTCGATCACCAGGACGAGCTGCTCGATCTGCTGCAGGCCGAGAACGGCAAGGCCCGCGGGTCCGCGTTCGAGGAGGTGGCCGACACCGTCCTCAACTGCCAGTACTACGCGCGCAACGTCGGGAAGTTCCTGCGCGACAAGCCCCGCCGCACCGCGCTGCCCGGGCTGGTCCGGGCGTGGGAGCGCCACGTGCCCAAGGGCGTCGTCGGCCTCATCGCGCCGTGGAACTACCCGCTCGCGCTGTCGATCGGCGACGGCCTGCCCGCCCTCATGGCCGGCAACGCGCTGGTGCTCAAGCCCGACTCGCAGACCCCCTACACCACGCTCCGGGCCTTCGAGCTGCTCGAGGAGGCGGGCCTGCCCCGCGGCCTCGCCCAGGTCGTCACCGGGCCCGGCTCGGTCGTCGGCCAGGCCATCATCGAGCTGACCGACTACGTGATGTTCACCGGCTCGACCGCCACCGGCCGGCGCGTCGCCGCCCAGGCGGGCGAGCGGCTGATCGGGTGCTCCGCCGAGCTGGGGGGCAAGAACCCGATGATCATCGCGGCCGACGTCGACCTCGACCGGGCCGTCCGGGGCGCGGTCGCCGCGTGCTTCTCCAACACCGGCCAGCTCTGCATCTCGATCGAGCGCATCTACGTCGAGCGCCCGATCGTCGAGGAGTTCACCGCCCGGTTCGCCGACGCGGTCTCGGCCCTGCGCCTCGGGGGCGGCCAGGACTACGACAGCGACGTCGGCTCGCTGATCTCCCAGGACCAGCTCGACAAGATCACCGCCCACATCGCCGACGCCGAGGCCAAGGGGGCCAAGGCGGTGGCGGGCGGTCACGCCCGCCCCGACCTCGGCCCGTTCTTCCACGAGCCCACCGTGCTCACCGGCGTCACGCCCGACATGGACGTGCACTCCGACGAGACGTTCGGCCCGCTCGTGTCGATCTACCCGGTCGACACCCTCGACGAGGCGGTCGACCGGGCCAACGACACCGACTACGGCCTCAACGCCAGCATCTACATCGACGACGTGCGGCGGGGTCGGCGCCTCGCCGAGCGGGTCATGGCCGGCACCGTCAACGTCAACGACGGCTACCAGTCGGCATGGGCGGCCACCGGCAGCCCGATGGGTGGCATGAAGGCGTCGGGTCTGGGTCGTCGCCACGGCAGGGAGGGGCTGCTCAAGTACACCGAGAGCCAGACGATCGCCGTGCGGTCCGCCCTCGCCGAGAAGCTCCAGGGCGGTGACACGCCCGCCGAGACCGCGTCGCGACTGACCGCCCTGCTCCGCAGCGCCAAGCACCTACCGTTCTGACCCCGGCCCGCCGCCGTCCCCTCCACGACCCTGTCCGCCGCGGTCCCGGTCGAAGCAGGGGACCTCGTCGGGTAGCCGGAGCAGCGGACAGGGGCGTGGAACGGGCACCAGCGCGATCGACCCCCTCCGGCCGCTCACGATGGTGGCCACCGGGCTCGGACCCGGCGACGGCGGCAATCCAATCGCGGCGCGGTGACAACCCGGTGACAGCTCCGCCGACGCCCGCTACCATCCGTGACCGCCAGCACGATCCGTGGCCGGGTTTGCGTTCGGTACCGCGCGGAGGGGAGGTCAGGCGAGATGACCGATGCGGGGCACGCACTCGTCGGCGTCCTCGGACGTCCGGCCATCGGGTCCGGGACCGGAGCGCTGCTGCCCGTCCGCGGCGACCGGCAGGCCGCGCTGCTCGCGCTTCTGGTCGCCACCCGCGGTCGCGCCCTGCCCAGGGAGGTGATCGAGGACGAGCTGTGGTCGGGAGGTCACATCAGCCCGACCGCGGTGCGGGTCAACGTCGGGCGCCTTCGACGCCGGTTCGAGGAGGTCACCGGGGCCGACCCGATCACGTCCGACCCGACCGGGTACGCCCTCGTCCTCGACGATGACGAGCTCGACGCCGGACGCTTCCTCGCCGCGGTCAAGATGGCCCGCGCCGCCTGGCGACGAGGCGATCTCGGCGCCTCCATCGCGGCGGCTGCGGCAGGCGAGGCCCTCTGGCGGGGGCCCGCCTACGAGGCGATCCACGACGTCGCCTCGATCGTGCCCGATCGGCTGCGCCTCGACGACGCCCGCCGCGACCTGCGCGAGCTGCACGGCGCCGCCCTCCTCCTGACCGGCGACGCCGACACCGCCCTGGATGCGCTGACGGGCGAAGCGGACGACGCTCACCGCGAGGCGGCGGGCGTCCTGCGGCTCGCTGCGCTGCACGCGCAAGGGCGCCGCACCGAGGCCCGGCGGGCGTTCGACGCGATGGTGGAGGTGCTGTGCCGCGACCTCGGGGCGCTCCCCCCACCGGAGCTGGTCGCCCTCCGGGACCTGATCGAGGCGGATGCCTCCGCCGACGAGGTCGTGGCCCGGGCGCTGCGGGCGGCCGGGCTCCCTCCGACTCCCGACCGGGCCGCGGTCGGTCCCGTGGCCCGAGGGATCGCCCGGGAATCCGAGCCGGCGCTGGTCGGTCGCCGGGCGGAGCTCGCCGTCGTCGACGACCTGATCGCCACGGCCTCGCCGCGGGTCTGGATCGTCGACGGCCCGGCGGGCGTCGGCAAGACCCGGCTCGCGGACACGGCGACCGAGCGGGCCGCCGCCCGGGGCCTCGCCGTCGCCACCGCCACGTGCCCGCGGGGCGTCGGCGGGGGCCTGCGCGTCCTGCACCAGATCCTCACCGGCATCCTGCCGGCGGTCGACCCCGGGCTGCTGGCCGATCCGGCCGTCGGGGGCGTGCTGGCCGACGCCCTGCCGGACCTGGCGCGCCTGCTGCCGGAGGACACCGGACGGCCGACGCCGGCGGTGACCCCCGCGGTCGCCGAGGCCCGCCTCTTCGGCGCGCTCGACCCCGTCGTCACCGCCTGCCCGCCCGCCCTGGTGGTCGTCGACGACGTCCAGTGGATCGACGACACGGTCGCCGGCGTCCTGGCCGACCTCGCCTCGCGTGACGACAGCACGCGGTGGCTCCTGCTCAGCCGCGGCGGCGACCTGGCTCCGGCCGCCGCCGAGCTCCTCGGCGCCCTGGGTCGGGCCGGAGCCCGGTTCGACACGCTTCACCCGCTCGGGGAGGCCGACGCCCGGATCCTGGTCACCGCCACCGCGCCGGAGCTGCCGGTCGCGGAGGTGGCCACCGTGGTCGAGCGGGCGGGGGGCAATCCCTTCGCCCTGATCGAGCTGGCCCGGCACTCGGGTTCCGGCGGCGACCTGGCGATGGTGCCACCGAGCGTCGACGCCGTCATCACCGCCGAGCTGGACCGGCTCGATCCCGTCGCGGTCCGCCTCGCCGAGGCGATCGCCGTGGCGGGGCGGCCTCACCCCCTGGAGGTCGTCCTCGCGGCGGCCGCCGTCCCCGGGCGCCAGGCCGCCGCCGCCCTCGGATCCCTCGCCGCCAACGGCCTGGTCGACACCGACGACCGCATGGCCCGGGTGTGGCCCCGTCACGACCTGGTGCGCGCGGCGCTGACCGACCGGATGCTCCCCACCGAGGTGCGGCGGCTCCACCGCGAACTGGCCGGCGCCCTCGAAGCCGCCGACGCCGGGCCGATCCTCCGCCTCGAGCACCTGTTCGCGGCGGCCGACGCGGCCGCCGAGGAGGCCGAGGCGGCCGCCGCCGAGGTCATCCTCGGCCCGACGCTGCTCGCCGCGCCCCGAGACGTGACCGTCCTCGGCCGGGCGCTGGTCGAGGTGGCCGGGCCGACCGGCGGCACCGCCTCACAGGTCGCGACCCGGCTGCGCATCGCCTCCGCCGCCTTCGCCATCGGCGACGTCGCCTGGGCCCAGCACCTCCTCGACCTCCAGCAGACGGCGCTCGCCGAGCTGGACGACCCGGTGCTCGACGCCCTCGCGCTCCTCACCCAGAGCGACGTCGCCCTGCCGCGCGACACCGCCGAGCACCGCTGGCACGAGGGCGAGCGGGTCCTGGCTCGGCTCCCGCCCGGCCCCGACCATGACGACCTCTACGCCCGCCTGTTGGTCTGGACCGGGCACGCGGCCATGCGGTGCGGCAACACCGACCGCTCCGACCAGCTGGCCGATCTCGCCGCCGGGCAGCTCGAGGAGTCGAGCCCCGATCTGCTCCGGTTCGAGATCACGTCGCTGAGGGTCGCCAACGCCATGGCCTTCACGGCACCGCCGGGCCGGATCGACGACCACCTCTCCGAGCTCGATGCGATCGTCGACGCCGCCGGCGACCCGGTGCTCCGACCGATGGGCGCGCTCGCCCACGTCGAGCGGGCGATGCGCACCGGCACCCTCGACGAGGTCACCGCCGAGGTCGACCAGGTCACCCGGCTGGCCACGCCCGGCCAGCGCGTCGAGATGCGGTGGTGGGCGCTCGCGACCCGGGCGGGCCTGCACCTCGCCCGCGGCGACCTGGCCGCGGCGTCGGTCGCGTACCTCGACGCCATGGCGTTCGGCGCCGGCCACGGGGTGGCGCTGGCGACGGGGACCGCCCTCATCCACCGCTTCGAGCTCGACACGAGCCTCGGTCGCCTCGACACGTTCCACGCTCTCCTGCCCCCGCCGGAGCGTGACCAGGACGACACGCTGCTCGTCGCCCAGGCGCTGGTCCGCGAGGCCGCCGGCGACCGCGAGGGCGCGATCGCGGCGGCCGACCTGATCGCGATCGAGGGACGCATCGCGACCCAGGGCCCCGGACGTTGGCCGGTGTTCGCGGCGCTCGCCGCGCGAGCCGCCTGGCTGCTCGGCCACCGACGCCTCGGGGAGGTCGTCGCGGCGGAGCTGGCCGACCGGAAGGAGGAGGGCCTGAACAGCATCGGCCTCACCTACCTCGGCTCGCTCGAGCACGCCCGCGGTCTGGCGAGCGTCGCGGCGGGACGGGTCGACGAGGGCATCGACCGGCTGCACACCGGCCTCGAGCGCGAGACCTGGTTCGGCAGCCCGATCTGGATCGCCCGGGCGGCCCGGGCGGCCGCCACGGCCCACGAACGTCGGGCGCGCACCGGCGACGGTCGGGAGGCGGCACGCCTCCGTCGCCGCGCCGAGACCGCCGAGCGCCCGGTCGTGCGTCCCGAGGACTGACCGACGCCGCCCCGACGGCGAGGGCCTCAGGTGCCGGTCAGCTCGGCGACGATCGGTGCGAAGTCGTGGGCCCGGTCGCCCGGGATCACGTGGTACGAGTAGCCCCAGCGCTCACGACGCTCGTGCAGGCGCTCCGCGACCGCCCCCGCCGGGCCGACCAGGCTGAGCGGTGAGCGGGAGAGGGCCTCGGCGTCGGTGCCGAACAGAGCGGCGATGCCGTCGATCGTCGCCGGATCGTCGGTGATCTCGGCCACCGCGAGCCAGGCGTTGATCTCGACGTCCGCCAACCGGTCGCCCGCCCCCTCGGCGAGCCAGCCGACCTTCTCGTCGATGCGGTCGGCGAGGGCGTCGGCCGCGGCCGCCGCATCGATCTCCCCGGAGTGGATCGACGCGTTGACCCCGACGATGTCGGCGGTCGCGCCGGCCCACCGCAGGAGGCGCGGGCCCCCGCCGCCCACGAGGATCGGCGGTCCCCCCGGACGGTGCGGCGCCGGGGTGCCGTCGAGGTCGGTGACCGTGTAGTGGTCGCCGGCGAACGAGAACGGGCCCTCGCCCCACAGGCCACGCAGCACCGCCGCGTGCTCCTGGAGGCGGGACACCCGCACCCCGGGGGCCTCCATGGCGATGCCGGACGTGTCGTAGTCGCGCCGCTTCCAGCCCGCGCCGAGGCCGACCTCGAGCCGGCCCCCGGACAGGGCGTCGATCGTGGCGAGCTCGCGGGCGAGGGGCACCGGATGGCGGAAGTCGCAGTCGAGCACCAGCGCGCCGACGTTCACGGTGCTGGTGACCGCGGCGAACGCCGCCATCGCGGCGATCGGACCGGGGCCCTCGTCGAAGTGGTCGGGCACGAAGATCGTCGAGTAGCCGAGCTGCTCGACCTCCCGGGCGGTGTCGAGCCAGTCCCGGCCGGGGAAGGGCTGCTGGAGGTCGACGGCGAAGCGGAGGCGGCGGGGGTGCGGCATCGGCGCAGTATCGCGACGATCGCGGGCGGACGGGCGGCCGGCGCGCGACCGGTAGGGTCCCCGCGATGTCGCCCGCGGCCGACTCCGCCGGCCGCGCCCGGATCACCCTCCCCCGGCCGCACCCGATCGTCGCGGCGTCGGGGCTCCTGGCCCTCGTGCCCGTCGTGCGCATGGCGGCCTGGGTCGTCGGCGGCAGCCGCGTCCAGTACGCCGACTACTGGCTGATCTTCGACCAGACGTGGGGGCCGTCGGGCCGGCCCACGGTCGGGCGGCTCATCGAGCTCTACAACGGCCACCTGATGGCGGTGCCCAAGGTCCTGTACTGGCTGAACGTCGAGGTCTTCGGCGGCTCGAACGTGACGCTCGGGTTCGTCGTGATCGCCATGGCGCTGGCCATCGTCGGCATCCTGGTCGCCCTCGCCCCCCGCCACGGCGTGCACCCCGCGGTGACCGGAGCGGTCGTCGTGGCCACGGCGGCCCTGGTGTTCACACCGAGGGGTGCGTGGTCGTACCTCCTCTCGATGAGCGGGGCGGCGTGGCTCCCGGCCAACCTGCTGGCCGTCGTCGCGCTCGCGCTCGACGGGCCGCGGCTGCGGCGCGCCGCCGCGTCGACCGCCGCCGGCCTGCTCGCCGTGCTGTCGTACGGAACCGGTCTGATGGTGCTGCCCGCCGTCGTCGTCGCCGGGCTCGCCCGCGACGGCCGCCCGCGCCGGCACCACGCGCCCCCGGCGGCGGCCGGCATCGCCGCGCTCGTCTGGTACCAGGTCGCCCGGCCGGACCGCGGCGTCCCCCGCCCCGGACCGATCGACGTGCTGAAGGGCACGATGACCCTGATCGGCGGGACGGTCGTCGACGATCCCGGCCGGGCCCGTCTGCTCGGCTTCGCGCTCGTCGCGGCGGTCCTCGTCCTCGGTGTCCTCGCGGTCCGCACCGGCGCCCGGCACGTCGCCCCGTGGATCGGGGTTGGGGTGTACGGCTTGGCGGCCTCGGCGATGATCGCCTACGGCCGGCTCGGGTTCTCCGACCTCGTCGAGAGCCGGTACGTGTGCATCGGCGGCCTCGTGTGGATCGCCGCCGTCGGGCTGGCGGCGACCGTCGTCGGGCGCGGCCGTCCGTGGGTCGCGGTGCCGCTGGTGCTGCTCGCCCTGGTGATGGCGCTCGACGGCGGATCGGTCGTCGACCGCGTCCGCGAGCGCGACCTCGCCCAGGAGGAACTGGCCAACGCGCAGGCGGCCGGCGTCAGCGAGGGCGGCACCCGGTGGATCGGCCTCGGCGTCCCGATGCCCGAGATCGAGGACCGCCTCCGGCGCGCCGGCCACCACCCCTACGACGGGCGGTGGTCGAACGGGTGCGGGGTCGAGCGGGTGGCCGACTCCGACCTCCGGCCGGTCGAGGGTTCCGACCTCCGCGCCCACGCATCGGTCCCCGAGACGAGCGACCTGCCGGACGGGGTGCTGATGACCGGCTTCATCGACGCCGGCGACCGCGACGTCACCTGCCTCGTCGCCGTCGACGCGGACGGGGAGGTCGTCGGGGCCGGCACCTACGGGTGGCCCCGGCTCACGCTCGAGGGTGGGGAGGCCGCCAACGGCATACGGGTCGTCGCCCCGCGCGGCACCGGTCCGCTCCGGGTCGTGTTCCGCGTCGCCGGCTCCGACGACCTGTACGCCGTGGCCGTCCGCGGGACCTGAGCGGCTCCCGGCACGCGCCACCGGGAACGTGCATGATGGGTGCAAGAACCGCACCCACGACGTCCTGACCACGACAGGAGCGGCGCATGACCGAACCCGATCCGCTGCCGGTGAAGCTGGGGCCCGTCTCGAACGGCGAGTTCTACCCGCTGCCCCACTCCGAGACGGTCGCCGAGGCGATCCGCCGCACCCGGGCGGCCGCCGACGAGAACTCGCGCCGGCTCGGCATCTCGCGCCGCCGCTTCCTCACCGGCGCGACCGGCGCGGCGACGATGTTCTTCATGCTCGCCGCCTGCTCGAAGGAGGAGGCGGCGAGCCGCGGCGAGAAGCCCGGCGGCACGTTCGACGTCGACGAGGACGCCACCCTCGACCGCGACGCCGCCCTCGAGCAGCTCGGCGGCGGCGAGTTCATCTTCGACGTCCAGACGCACTACGTGAACCAGGAGCTCGACGCCGCGGGTGGCGAGTGGACCGAGCTGTTCCCCCAGGCGAGCTGTCCCGAGGGCACCACCGACGGCGACCCGCGTGCCTGCTTCACCGTCGACGCCTACTTCCGCGAGGTGTTCGTCCGGTCCGACACCACGATGGCGATCCTGTCCGCGCTGCCCGCGGTCGCACTCGGCGGCCTCCGTCCCGACGACATGGTGCACGCCATCGACGTCGCCACCCGCGTCGGCTGCGACGACCGCGTGCTGATGCACGGCGGCGCCTACCCCCACCACGGACCGATCGAGGAAGCGCTCCTCGCCATGACCGACGTGCGGGAGCGCTACGAGGTGTCGGCCTGGAAGATCTACACGATGACCCCCACCGAGGCGCACTTCTACTTCGACGACCACGACCCGTCGCGCCCGCAGATCGGCCAGACCTTCATCGACCACGTCCGCGAGATCGGACCGCCGATCATCTGCACCCACAAGGGCATCTCATCGATCGTCGGGTCCACCCCGGAGCTGGCCTCGCCGTCCGACATCGGCCCCGCCGCCGCCCGCAACGAGGACATCAGCTTCGTCGTGTACCACTCGGGCTACGAACCCGGCGGCGCCGGCGCCGGCCCCTACGACCCCGACGACCCCGATCCCCAGGGCGTCGACCGGCTGATCCGCTCGATGCAGGACAACGGCCTCGGTCCGAGCAGCAACGTCTACGCCGAGCTCGGCGGCACGTGGTGGTTCGTCATGCGCAACCCCGACGACGCCGCCCACGTGCTCGGCAAGCTGCTCACCTACGTCGGCCCCGACCGGGTGCTGTGGGGCACCGACTCGATCTGGTTCGGCACCCCGCAGGACCAGATCCAGGCCCTGCGGACCTTCGAGATCTCCGAGGAGCTCCAGGAGCGCTACGGGTACCCGGCGCTCACCGACGAGCTGAAGGCCGACATCTTCGGCCTCAACGCCGCCCGGCTCTACGACATCGAGGTCCCCGAGAGCACCTGCGAGGTCAGCGACGCCGACATCGAGGAGATCCGGGCGAACCTGCCCCCCGCCGGAACCTACGGGCCGACCACCTGGGCCGAGGCGGCCCGCATCATCCGGGCGCACCAGTCCGGCTTCGAGATCTGAGCGCGCCGCTCAGGCCGGAAGGAGCGGGAGCAGTCGCTCGACGGTGCGGAGCTGCTCGTCGCCGGGACCGGCCAGCTTGGCGAGCACGGTCGTGATGCCGACCGAGGCGTGACGTTCCAGCCGGTCCGCGATCTCGGCATCGGTGCCGACCAGGTTCGTCAGCCGCCCGAGTTCGATCGGCACGGTCGCCCGGGCCGCCTCGCGGTCGCCCGCCCGCCAGAGGCGCTCGACCTCGGCGACCTCGGCGGCGAACCCGAGCCGGGCGAAGGCGTCGTTGTAGAAGTTCCGGCCGCGGGTGCCCATGGCGCCGATCGTGAAGGCGTAGCCCCGGGCGTGCTCGACGACGGCCGCCTCCGCCGCGGCGGGGTCGTCGGCGAACTGCACCGCCACCGGCGCCACCAGGTCGAGGTCGGCCAGGCGCCGGCCGACGCTCGCCGCGCCCTCGCGGATCGGATCGAGCATCACGTCGGCCGCCTCGGGCACGAACGCGTTGCCGAGCCAGCCGTCGGCCACCTCGCCGGTGAGCCGCAGGTTGGCCGGGCCCATCGCCGCCACGTACACCGGCACCGGCTCGGGGTGCACCAGGGGCACCAGCGCCGACCCCTCGCTGTCGGGCAGGGGCAGCGGGTAGACCTCGCCGGGATGGTCGAGGCGCTCGCCCCGGCTGACCATCCGCACGATCTCGATCGTCTCGCGGGTGGTCTGCACCGGCCGGCGGAAGCGCACCCCGTGCCACCCCTCCATCACCTGCGGACCCGACACGCCGATGCCCAGCCGGAACCGCCCACCCGAGAGGTGCTGGAGGCTGAGCGCGGACGTGGCGAGCAGGGCGGGGCTCCGGGACCCGAGCTGGACGACGAACGTGCCCAGGCCCAGGCGCTCGGTGACCGCCGCGGAGTGGGCGAGGCCGGTCAGCGCGTCGTAGCCCCACACCTCGGGCACCCACACCGAGTCGACGCCGAGGTCCTCCAACCGGCGGGCGTGCCCACCCGCGCCGGGCGCGTGCGGATCGAAGGCCACTCCCAGGCGCACCGATCGGACCGTAGCGGCGATCGGTGCGCCCGTCCGGGCTCAGCCGACCGCGACCCGCTCGGAGCCGGCGCGCCGGGTGCGCCAGGCCCGCGACAGGAACCGCGGGTTGCCCACGAGGTAGCGGTGCCCCAACCGCCGCGGTTCGAGGCGCAGGCGGTACATCCACTCGATGCCGCGCCGCATCCACACCGGACTCCGCTTGACGACCCCGGCCTGGAAGTCGATGAACGCGCCGACGGCGAGGCCCAGCCGGGCGCCGGTGGCCGCCAGGTGCTCGGCCAACCAGTGCTCCTGGAGGGGGTTCCCCATGCCGACCACGAGGACGTCGGTCCGCGCCGCCCGGATCTCGTCGATCACCGCGTCGACTTCGCCGGGTTCGATGTAGCCGCTCCGCGCGCCGACCACCTGCAGGTCGGGCCGGATCTCGGCCAGGCTGTACAGGGCCTGCGCCGCCACCCCCTCCCGTCCGCCGAGCAGGAAGACCCGCGCGCCGCGGGTGGCCGCCAGGTCGAGGACGAGCGGCGTCAGGTCGGTGCCGTTCAGGTTCGCGAGGAACGAGTCGCCGCGGAGGCGCGCGGCGATCGCGAGCCCCGAGCCGTCGTTGAGCAGCAGGTCGA
>JAAYBP010000351.1 GCA_012730075.1 Acidimicrobiales bacterium
AGCTGCCGGCGGATCCGGGTGCGGTCGCCGGCGGACCGCCCCCTCGACCGGACCCGGTACAGGTCGACGAACGCGGCGTTGCGCAGGCGCCGGTACCGCTGACGGGCGAGGTAGCCGCCGAGGCCCCGGACCGGCGGCCGCCGCCCGGCGAGCACGAGCAGGTCCTCGTGGCGCGCCGGGCGCGGGAAGGCGTGGTCGCGGGCGGTCGTCCAACGACCGGTCCACCAGTCGTGGCCCACTGCCAGCGCGACCGTCGCGACGAGGACGAAGGCCGCGAGGCGTCCGTCGAGCATCAGCCCGCGGAGGCGCTCGGAACCGTCGCCCCGCCAGTTGACCGCGGCGTGGTCGACCACGGCCAGGCCCACGAGGCCGACCGCCACGATCCACGCCAGGACGCGCCCGCGGTGGATCGACAGCAACCCGATCCCGGTGGCGCCCAGCGCGGTCCACGCGGCGTGCCCCGTGACGAACACCAGGCCGTCGTGGAACGTCGGGAACACCCACGACCACCGGTCGTCGCCGAACCCGCTGGGGATCCGGCGCCCGTAGAGCGCGTCCTCGTGCAACGAGAAGCCCGCCCCCAGTGCGAACCCGAGGAACCAGAAGTCGCCGAGACTCCCGTGGCGTTGGGCCGGGCGGCGCCACGTCGTCCAGATCAACACCGGCACCAGCTTGAGCAGCTCCTCCACCGGTGGCACCCAGACGCCGAAGAAGGCGTTGCCGTCCGACCAACGGTCCGACAGCGGCTCGGTGAGGTAGTAGGCGACGAGCGTGACCGGGAAGAAGCCGAACAACCAGAACCGGACCGCCTCCCGGGCGCCGACGGTGCGCCACGTGCCGGTCACGGCCCCGAACCACACGAGCACCACGAGGTGGAGCGCCAGGTGGGTGGCGGCGTCGCCCCAGTCGAGGTCCGGGATGCGGGCGAGCGTCACGACGACGAGCCCGACGGACACGACGAGCGCGATGCGCTGGTACGCCCGCAGGGCGGGGTGGAAGAGGCCGCGGCGCCGGCCGGTCGCGGGCGTCATTCCCACAGCTCACCGTCGTCGATCGAGGACTGACCCGGATCCGCCGTGTAGCCGGGGTCCGGGGTGTGGTCCGGGGCCGGCGTGTAGCCGGGATCCGGGGTGTGGTCCGGGCCCGGCGTCTGGTCCACCGGCGGGTGCGCCCCGCCGGAGCCGTCGCCTCCGCCCCCCGCATCGTCGCCCGCCCCCGAGCCGCCTCCGTCGTCCCCGCGCGGTGCGGTGTTGACGTCGGGCGAGTACCAGTTGTCGTAGCTGTCGGGCTCGTCGGTGCGGACCGTGTACTCGCCGTCGGCCGCGCAACCCGAGAGGATGTCGTCGACCGCGGTCTGACAGTGGTTGGTCGGGCCGTACCACCCCGTGTCCGTGCCGAAACCGTCGGCGCCGAGGCCGATGAGGTTGTCGACGCACGCCTCGTCGACGTCGTCGACCGGATCGCACACCACGTTCTCCTGCTCGCTGCGGCCCGCGTGGTCCCCCATCGCCGTCGGGAAGTCGATGCCCCACTTGCCCCCCTCCTGCCGCGGATCGAGGGCGACCCCCGCCTCGGTCTCGGACGTCTTGATCCACCAGTGCTGTTCGCCTTCGACGCCCGGGATGAAGTCGATCGTCTGCCGACAGAGCCAGACCTGCCGGCCGGTCGGGTCGACGCGGTTGACCGGGTCACCGTCGACGTAGGAGAAGGGGTTGGCCGACCCGCCGCCGAAGAGCAGCGGATCGCGGCTCGCCCATCGCTGGAGGTGCGGGACGTAGGTCCGGGCGGGGAAGTGGACGACGGGAGCGATCGGGTCGTCGATGCCGCCCGCGAACCCGTACGGGACGACGGCGTCGCCCTCGCGGTGCACCGTGATCCCCCACGGGTCGTAGCGACGCCGACCCACGATCTCACCCGTGGCGCAGTCGATGACGAGACGGACCGAGCCGACGTGGTCCGACGCCAGGAACAACGCCCTTCCGGCCTCCATCGCGACCAGCGGCGTCCGGTCGCGCGTCGCGCCGACGAGCAGCGACCGGGGCGCGCCGTCCTCGTCGACCACGAGCTCGGGCCGACCCGATCGGCCGCTCACCACGCGTAGGGCGGGGCCGTCCGAGGGCTCGACGGCGACGAGCTGGCCCATGGCGCCACGCCGGACGGTCGTGCCGCGGGTGGCGCCGTCGGCGGACCGCACCGTGACGCGCCGCACCCGCTGGAGCCCGTCCCAGGCGAAGGCGATCTCCTGGCCGACCCGCTCGATCCGGCCGCGCGGCCCGAGCCCGATCTCACGGTCACCGATGCGCACGAGCCGGTCGCCCTCGACGATCACCGTCGGCGACGTCCGCTCCCCGCGCGTGAAGCGGGTCGGGTTGCCGTTGTCGTCGAAGTCGGTGCGCGACGGCACCGGACCGGCCACCTCGACCAGCCGGCCGGCCGTGTCGTACCGGAACGAGCTCGGCTCAGGCTCGTCGGAGTCCTCGATCCGGACGATCCGTCCCATCGCGTCATGGGCGTACGCGGTGGTCCACACCGGGCGACCCGCCACCGTGACCTGCATGGCGACCGTCCGGCCGCGCTCGTCGATGGCGAAGGTCTGCTCGACGACCCCGGACCGGATCGCCCGCAGCCGACCGGCCGCGTCGCGCTCGATCCGGGCCGGCCCCACCGACGACAGGCGTCCGTCATCGTCGTACCGGAGGGAGCCCCGGAGGTCGCCGCTGCCGATCTCGGCGGGGCGGAGCCAGGCGTCGTACGCGTAGCCGAGGAGCCCGTCGACCAGGCCCTGCTCCCGGATCTCGGTGACCAGCGGACCGTCGTGGACGACCGACGTCGTCTGGCCCTCACCGGTTGCCCCGGCCGTCCGGCGACCGAACTCGTGCCGGAAGCTCGCCGCCGCGTGGTCCGCCTCGATCGCCTCGACGGCGCCGGACGCGCCGCGGTGGAACCGGGCCACCGGCGAGCCCGAGACCTCGACCGACACGATCAGTCCGTCGCCGTCGAAGCCGATGTCGGTGCGGTCGACCACCCCTTCGGGGGCGGGGAAGGTGACGCTGGCGACGCGCCCGGGCGCGTCGTGGACGAGGCGGGTGGGACCGGCGCCCGGCGGTGTCACCGAGGTCACCTCGCCCGATCCGCCGCGTTCGAGGCGCACCACGCGACCGTCGGAGAACCGCTGCGCGGTGAGCCACCCGGACCGGTCCCGCTCGAAGGTCGTGACGCGGCCGTCAGCCCAGCGGAGGCCCACCGGCAGGCCCGTCGCGTCGCGGGAGACGTCGACGGCGTCGTCCGCGGTGACGATCCGGGCCACCTGTCCGTGCTGGTCCTCGATCCACTCGACGTGGCCATCGGGTCGATCGAGCCGTGATGCGCCCGGCACCGAACGGTGGACGAGGCGACGCCCCGCCCCCGTGGTCAGCACCTCGGTGTCACCGTCGCGCACCACGGTCTCGGTGACCCCGTTGATCGTGGTCGCACCGCCGACGTCCCGGCGGTGGTACCCGAGCCCCGACGGCAGGGTGACGGTGCGTTCCCCCGCCCGGCGACCGAAGCGTCCGACCGATCCGTCGGGCCGTCGGGTCTCGATCACGTCGTCCCGGATCGTGGTCACCGTCGTCGCCCCGCCGCAGCAGGTCGAGGTGCGCACCGTCGAGCCGTCGGGCCACCGCTGGATCGAGAACGACGACTCGCGGCCCTCCGCGGTCAGCACCGCGACCCGGTGTCCGTGGTCGATCGCGGTGCGGATCAGGCTGACCGGCCCGCGCCCCGGGTACGTGACCTCGACCAGGCGCCCCGCTTCGTCGTGGCCGACCGTCGTCCGATGTCCGCTCGCGTCGACGACCCGCTCGACCAGCCCGCCGGCGCCGTAGCCGATCGCGACGGACCGCCCCGACGGATCGGTGCAGCTCACCACCCGACCGTCGCCGTCCAGCCCGAGCGTCAGGTACCAGGCCGCGGTACCGAGGCGGACCGAGTCGTCGCCTCGAACGACGTCGAGGCGCGCCCGATCGCGCCGCATCGAGACCAGCCCCTCCGGACCCCGTTCAACCGACTGGCGCACCGTGCCCGAGGTCCGGTCGACGACCCGGGTCAGGTAGCCGGCCCGATCGAAGTGGGCGAGCGCACGGCCCGACGCCATCGACACGACCGTGAGGTCCTCGCCGACGCGCCGGCGCGCCACCCGACGCCGGATCCGACCGGTGCCCGTGTGCACGCGGGCCCGCTCCGCGTCGAGGTGGTCGCAGCCGTCGAGCAGGAGCCCGCCGAGCCCCCAGCTCGTCGTCGGGAAGCGGCCGAGCCGGGCGGCGCGGGCGACCCCCGAGACGGTGGCCCGGGCGATCGCCTCGCCGACGAGGGTTCCCGCCGCGTCGCGGCCGTCCCACTGGAAACGGGCCCGACCGTCGTCACCCGCCGTCACCCGCTGCGCACGACCGACGACGGTCACCTCGACCGCGTCGCCGGGCGCGACGCCGTCGATCTCCCAACGGTGCGCGGCGAGCCGAGCGGCCGTCCAGTCGCTGCGCAGCGTGAGCGCTACGCGGAGGACCGGCACCTGGATCGTCACCACGATCGCCTGGTTGACCGGCTCGACGCGCGTCGCTACTCGCACTCGTCCCCCTGGTCCGGCTCGTCGGGGCCGGGGGTCGCCGGCCCGGGCTCGGCCCCGGGTCCGTCGGGTCCGCCCGGACCGCCGCCGGAGACACCGGGTCCGGCGCTCCCGGGTATCCCCGGCCCGAGCCCGGGCCCGTGCGGTGCCCCGCCGACGCCGAGCGCGTCGATGAGCGCGGCGAGGATGCTCATTGG
>JAAYBP010000352.1 GCA_012730075.1 Acidimicrobiales bacterium
CTGCTGCTGCCCTGGGTGGCGGCGGCCTACGCCTGGCCCTTGCTCCGCCACCGCCGCGATCGGGAGCGCCGGTGGCGCTCGGTGCGAGCGGCCGCCACCTACGGGGCGACGTCGGTGCTCGTCGGGGCCTGGTGGTGGGTCGCGAACCTCGTTCGCGAGGGGACGCCGACGCCGTCGACCGACTCGGACCTCTACGCCGCGCTGTCGCCCCGTCCCGGCTTCCGGCCCCGGCTGTCCCTGGTCCTCGAGCTCACGGCCCGATGGGTGCCGCGCCGCTTCCTCGGCGAGTTCGGCAACTATGAGGCGAGGATCGGTGCCGCCTTCGTCACCGTCGCCCTCGTCGTGGTGGGCGTGGCCGCGGTGGCCGCCCTGGTGCCCGACCTCCGCCGGCGCCGGTCCCGGGGCACCGCGCGGGAAGGCGACGCCGGTGCGGACCGGACCGCCGATCCGGGTGGGGGGCGGGACCGGGGCGTCGGGTCGGTCACCCTTCTCGTCTACGTCTCGCTCCTCCCGGAACTGCTGGCGTTCGTCGTGTGGCGGTCGTGGGACCTCTATCGCTCGTCCGGCGTCGTGACCTTCATCCAGGGCCGCTACCTCTACGGCGCCCTCGTGCCGCTGTTCGTCGTCGTCGGGGTCGGGCTCGGGCGCCTCCTCGGTCGCTGGTCCCCACTCGTGCTCCTGGCGGGTGGGGCGGCGCTGCACGCGGAGGGCACCCGGGCCGTGCTCGACCGGTGGTGGGGGACGCCGGGGTCGTCCCTGCGGTGGAAGGTCGCCGCCGTCGGAGCGTGGAACCCCTGGTTCGACCAGCTCCCGTACGTCCTCCTGGCGGCCCTCGCCCTCGCCGCGCTCGCGGTCGCGTTCACCGCGCGCCCGGTTCGGCAACCCTGATCCCCGCCGGCGGGGGACCAGGGTTGCCAGAACCGTCGGGGGCGACGGCAACCGGCCCGACGGGCGTGCTATCGGGCCCCATTGGCCCGCTCGTTCGGGCGATCACTAGATTCGGCCGACGTGTCGGACCTCCTCCGCTCCTACCTCACGGTGTTCATCTTCGGCGCCGTCGCCGTGGGCCTGGTGGGCGCCGTCCTGGGCCTCGGATCCTTCCTGCGCCCGAAGCGGCCCCGCCCGGAGAAGCTGATCGCCTACGAGAGCGGCGTCGACCCCGTCGGCGAGGGCTGGACCCAGGCCGAGATCCGCTACTACATCTTCGCCCTCCTGTTCGTCGTGTTCGACGTCGAGGCGGTGTTCCTCTTCCCCTACGCCACCCGGGCCGAGGCGTACGGTTGGTACGGCGTGGGAGCGATGGCCCTGTTCATCGGCATCCTCACCCTCACGATCCTCGAGGCCTGGAGGAAGAAGGTGCTGCGTTGGAGCTGAGCCCGCGGTTCCCCGGATCCACACCGACGGCGACGCGATGGGGCTGATCGAGAGCGGCAAGTCACCGAAGCCGCTGACCACCCTCCTCAACATCTCCCGGAAGTACTCCCTCTGGGTCTACCAGTGGGGTCTCGCGTGCTGCGCCATCGAGATGGGCGCCGCGTTCGCGTCGCCCCGCTTCGACGTGATGCGCCTCGGCGTGATCCCCTTCCCGGCCTCGCCCCGCCAGGCCGACCTCGTCGTCATCTCGGGCACGGTCACCGACAAGATGGCCCCCAGCGTGCTGCGCCTCTACGAGCAGATGCCCGACCCGAAGTACGTGATCTCGATGGGTTCGTGCGCCAACTGCGGTGGCCCCTACTGGGACAGCTACTCGGTCACCAAGGGCGTCGACCAGATCATCCCCGTCGACGTCTACGTGCCCGGCTGCCCGCCCCGGCCCGAGGCGCTCCTCGAGGGCATCGTCCTGCTCCAGGAGCGCATCCGCAACGAGGACCCCGCCGAGCGCTGGAAGGGGGAACCGATCGTTGTCGGCTGACACCGAGACCGAGGCCCCCGAGGCCGCCGACGGCGAGGCCGAGGAGGCCGAGCCGCGCGACGAGGCCCGCGAGGAGCTGCGCGACCGCTTCGCCGCCGAGCTCGGCGACGCCGTCGTCGACTCCCACATCGCGGTCGGCCACACCCTCTGGGTGCGGGTCACCGCCGAGGCCTGGGCCACCGCCGCCCTCGTGGCGCGCGACCACCTGAACTGCCGCTGGTTCGACTTCCTCTCGGCCATCGACTGGCTGCCGTCGCCCTACGGCCGCTACGAGGACGACGGCCTCACGCCGCCCGAACCGATCGACCAGACCATCGTCACCGGCTACGCGGGCGGCGACACCCGCTTCCAGGTGTTCGGCCACCTCGTCGACGTCGTCGACCACCACGACATCGTCCTCAAGGCCGACGTCCCCGACGACACCCTCACCGTCCCGACCTGGACCGGCGCGTTCGACGGCGCCAACTGGCACGAGCGCGAGGCCCGCGAGATGTTCGGCATCAACTTCGAGGGCCACCCCGGGCTGCGCAACATCTACCTGCCGACGGGCTTCGAGGGCCACCCGCTCCGCAAGGACTTCCCCCTCATCTCCCGCATCGTGAAGCCCTGGCCCGGCATCGTCGACGTCGAGCCGATGCCGGCGGTCGAGGAGCCCGAGGACGACGGCGACGCCGGGAGCACGGAGGACGCCTCGTGACCGCCGCCCTCGACCGCGAGCAGGCGCGCTACATCGCCGCCCAGGCCGCCGACGCCCGCATCAACTTCGAGATCGAGACCGAGGGCATGACCCTCAACATGGGCCCGCAGCACCCCGCGACCCACGGCACGCTCCGGATCGTCGCCAAGCTCGACGCCGAGCAGGTCGTGTCGGCCGAGCCGATCGCCGGCTACATGCACCGCGGCTACGAGAAGCTGTCCGAGGTCCGTACGTACCCGCAGGTCACGACGCTGATCAACCGCATCGACTGGCTGGGCAGCTTCGCCAACGAGGTGCCGTTCATCCTCGCCGCCGAGCGGCTGATGGACATCGAGGCCCCGCCCCGCGCCCAGTGGATCCGCACCGCCCTGTTCGAGATGAGCCGCATCGCCAACCTGGTGCTGTTCGCGGGCGACACCGGCCTCCAGCTCGGCGGCCAGACCGCCGCCTTCTACGGGTTCCGCGACCGCGAGCACGTCCTCAACCAGATCGAGGCGGTCACCGGCGGGCGCTTCCACCCCAACTTCGACCGCATCGGCGGCCTGAAGGACGACCTCCCCAAGGGCTGGATCGCCGAGACCAAGACCGCCATGGCCAAGGTCCGCGACTTCTGCGACGAGATCGACGACCTCGTCACCGGCAACGAGATCTTCCAGGCCCGCAACCGGGGCATCGGCGTGATCCCCGCCGACGTCGCCCTCAGCTACGGGCTCTCCGGCGCCAACCTGCGCGGCTCGGGCGTCGACTGGGACCTCCGCCGCGACGCGCCGTGCGGCCTCGTGCACCCCGAGCTCGACTGGAAGGTGTACACCCACCCCGACGGCGACTGCTTCAGCCGCTGGTGGATCCGCATCCAGGAGATCCGCGAGGCGACCCGCATGGTCGACCAGTGCCTCGACGGCCTGCCGAGCGGGCCGATCATGGCCAAGGTCCCCCGCATCATCAAGGTGCCCGCGGGCGAGGCCTACGTCGAGACCGAGAACCCGCTCGGCGCCATGGGCTACTACGTCGTCTCCAAGGGCGACCTCGGCCCGTTCCGGGTGAAGATCCGCTCGGCGAGCTTCAACAACGTGTCGGTGCTGTCGTGGGTGCTCCGCGGCGTGTACGTCCCCGACATCGTCGCCATCCTCTCCTCGCTCTACTTCATCCTCGGGGACATCGACCGGTGACCTCCGCAGTGCTCGCGTTCGAGATGGCCTACTGGCAGCAGTCGGTCCTGCGGTCGGTCGGCGTCCTCGCGGCCGTGCTGCTCCCCGCCGGCACGATCGTCTACCTGTTCCTGTTCAAGATGATGAGCTTCATGCAGAGCCGGCTCGGCCCCAACGAGGCCGGGCCGTACGGCTCGCTCCAGCTCCTCGCCGAGGTCGGGAAGTGGATCCAGAAGGAGGACATCTTCCCGGCGAAGGCCGACCGGAAGCTGTTCGCCATGGCGCCCTACATCGTCGTGGCGTCGGTGCTCCTCGTGTACGTGGCGGTGCCGTTCGGCCCCGACGCCTGGTTCGCCCGCCTCGACACCGGGATCTTCTACGTCCTCGCCGTGTCCTCGATCTCGGCGATCGGCGTGCTGATCGCCGGCTGGGCGTCGGCCAACAAGTACTCCCTGATCGGCGGTCTGCGCGCCGCGGGCCAGCTGATCGCCTACGAGCTGCCGATGGTGCTCGCCGTCGTCGGCGTCGTCGTGCAGGCCGGCAGCCTCGACCTGTTCGAGATCGTCCGGATGCAGGCCGAGGGCGAGATCTTCGGTCTGAGCTGGTTCGGGAACCCGTTCATCCTCACCCAGATGGTCGGGTTCGTGATCTTCATGATCGCCACCCAGGCCGAGCTGACCCAGCCGCCGTTCGACATGCCCGTCGCCGAGTCCGAGCTCGTCACCGGCTACATGACCGAGTACTCCGGCATCCGGTTCCTCCTGTTCTTCATCGCCGAGTTCGCCTCGGCCGGCGCGTTCGGCATCATCGCCGCCACCCTCTTCCTCGGCGGCTACTGGCTCCCGGGCCTCGACATGCACGCCGACTACATGAACGTCGTCGGGCCACTGGTGCTGCTCGGGAAGATGCTGTTCGTGACGTTCATCATCTTCTGGGTCCGCTTCACCTACCCCCGCTTCCGCGAGGACCAGCTCCAGAAGTTCGCGTGGACGCTCCTCATCCCGCTCGCCCTGGTCAACATCCTGGCCACCATGGTCCTGAAGGTGGCGTTCTGATGCCCCGCCCCCGTCGCTCCGGTCCCCGCGCCCCCTGGTACGGCAAGGGGATGCTCCTCGGCCTCAAGGTGACGGCCGTCGAGTTCCTCCGCACCGTGTTCCCGCACCGCGGCGGCCTGAAGATCCTCAAGCCGAACCCCACCGCCGGTGCCGTCACCGTGCAGTACCCGCGGGAGAAGGAGAGCCCCACGCCCCGCGCCCGTGGGGTGATCGCCCTCCACGAGGGCAACTGCACCGCCTGCATGCTCTGTGCCCGGAGCTGCCCCGACTGGTGCATCTACATCGAGGGCCACAAGGAGCAGGCGCCGCCCCGCCGGCCCGGCGGCAAGCCCCGCCAGGTCAACGCGCTCGACCGCTTCGACATCGACTACGCCCTCTGCATGTACTGCGGGATCTGCGTCGAGGTCTGCCCCTTCGAGGCGCTGTTCTGGACGCCCGAGTACGAGTACTCCGAGCCCCGCATCGCCGACCTCCTCCACGACAAGTCCCGCCTCGGCGAGTGGATGGAGACGGTGCCGCCCTTCGAGGCCTACGAGCCGGGTTCGGAGATGAAGGTCCCGAAGGTGCCGCCGACGTGACTCTGCTCGCCGCCGCGAACGGCATCTCCCTCCCGGGCACCGACGACCCGATCAACGTCTCGCAGACGGTCGGCTTCGCCCTGCTCGCCGCGCTGATGATCTGGGCCGCGATCCGGGTGGTCACCACCCGCAACGTCGTCCACGCCGCGGTGTGGCTGGTCGTCGTGCTCGCCGGGGCCGCCGCCCAGTTCATCCTGCTGGCGGCCGAGTTCGTCGGCGTCACCCAGGTGATGGTCTACATCGGCGCGGTCATCGTCCTGATCCTCTTCGGCGTGATGCTCACCCAGGCCAAGCTCGGCAACGACCCCAACCTCAGCCGCCGCAACTGGTACGGCGGGGCGGTCGTCGCCGTCGTGCTGTTCGGCCTCCTGGCCTTCGCCACGATCGACACGTTCGAGGACGCCAAGCTCCCCGAGGACCGGCGCATGGCGCTGCCCGCGGCCGAGGTCGGCGACGGCGAGGTCCCCCGCACCGAGTCCAACACCGGCGCCGTCAGCGACGCCGTCTTCGGCGCCTACCTCCTGCCGCTCGAGGTGCTCGGCGTGCTGCTCACCGCGGCGCTGGTCGGGGCGATCGCGGTGGCGAGGAAGGACTGACCGTGCTGCTCTCCCAGTTCCTCCTCCTCTCCGCCATCCTCTTCTCGATCGGCGTCTACGGCGTGATCGTGCGCCGCAACGGCGTCGCCGTCCTCATGGCGATCGAGCTGATCCTCAACTCGGTCAACATCAACCTGGTCGCCTTCGGGGCGATGCACGGCAACCTGTCGGGTCAGGTGTTCGCCCTGTTCATCATCGCCGTCGCCGCCGCCGAGGTCGGCGTGGGCCTGGCGATCATCTTGTCCATCTACCGCAACCGCCGCAGCGTCGCGCTCGACGAGCTCGACCTGATGAAGGGCTGAGATGCTGACCCACGCCTTCATCATCCCGCTGATCATGGCGGTGTCGTTCCTGGTCATCCTGGCCGTCGGCAAGCGGCTCCCCAGGGGCGGCTCCGAGATCGGCATAGCCGCGGTGGCCGTCTGCTTCGTGCTGGCCCTGGCGTCGGGCTACGGCTGGTACGACCGCACCAACCACCCGCCCGAGGTCGACCACGCCACCGAGGAGGCCCACGCGACCGGCGAGGCCGCGGCCGGGGAGCAGGTCGACGAGGACGAGGCCGCGGCCGACGACGAGCACGCCGACGAGGCCGCGGCGGGCGAGGACGACGGGCACGGCTCGGAGGAGGCGCACCACGTCGTCCCGCCGGTGATCCGCAACGTCACCTGGTTCCAGCACGACGGCGTCGTCGTCACCGTCGGCACCATGGTCGACGGCCTGACCGTGATGATGCTGATCGTCGTCACGTTCATCTCGCTGCTCGTGCACGTCTACAGCAGCGACTACGTCGCCGGCGACCGGCGCTACACCCACTACTACGGGTTCCTCAGCCTCTTCACCGCGTCGATGCTGATGTTCGTCCTCACCGAGAACACGCTCCAGCTCATCGTCGGCTGGGAGCTGGTCGGCCTGTGTTCGTTCGCGCTGATCGGCCACTGGTGGGAGGAGAAGCCGAACTCCGACGCCGCCCTCAAGGCGTTCCTCACCAACCGCGTCGGCGACGTCGGGCTCCTCGTCGGCATGATCACGCTCTACTTCTCCGCCGGCGGCACGTTCGACATCACCACGATCAACACGCTCGCCAACTCCGGCGAGATCAGCCACACCGCGCTGCTGGTGGCCTCCCTGTGCCTCATCACCGCCGTCATGTCGAAGTCGGGCCAGTTCATCCTCCACACCTGGCTGCCCGACGCGATGGCCGGCCCCACCCCGGTCTCGGCGCTGATCCACGCCGCCACCATGGTCGTCGCCGGCATCTACATGGTCGCCCGCCTGTACCCGGTCTTCTGGCATGGGCTGTCGATCGGCTCGTCGAACGTCAACGCCCTCGCCGTCGTCGCTGATCATCTCGGCAAACCCATTCCGGAAGTCGGACTGACCACGTTCCGGCAGCCCTACACACCCGTAACCTTCGGAACGATCGCAGGTACGAGCCGCGGCGAGTTGTTCGATCCCGTGCGGCGCACGCCCTGCGATGCCTGGGCGCAGGCGGCAGGTGCCATGTTCGAGGATGTCGGGTCGTGGAAGCGTACGCTCTGCTTTCCCCGGAGTAGTGAGACGGTGCATGCGGCCGTCGCGCGC
>JAAYBP010000353.1 GCA_012730075.1 Acidimicrobiales bacterium
CCGGATGGTGCCAGGAGCCACCCGGTCCGACCCTCCCGGCCGCGTCCGGTCCCGGCCCGACCCGGGGATCCTCGGTGGTGGCACACTCGGCGGGTGAGCGACCCCTCCACCTCCGCCGTCCGGATCGCCCCCGAGGTGGCCGACGCCCTCGCCGCCGGCGGCGCCGTCGTCGCGCTGGAGTCGACGATCATCAGCCACGGCCTGCCCCGGCCCGACAACCTCGACGTCGCCCGCCGCATCGAGGAGGCGGTCCGCGCGGGCGGGGCGGTGCCCGCCACCATCGCCGTGGTCGACGGGGTCGCCCGGGTCGGGCTCGACGACGCGGCCCTCGAGGTGGTCGGCCGGTCCGACGACGTGGTGAAGGTCAGCGTGCGAGATCTCGCCGTCGTCGCCGCCCGCGGCGGCCACGGAGCCACCACCGTCGCCGCGACGGCCCACCTCGCCCACCGGGCCGGCATCGACCTGTTCGCCACCGGCGGCCTCGGCGGGGTGCACCGCGAGGCGGCGACGACGTGGGACGAGTCCGCCGATCTGGTGGCCCTGTCGCGCACACCGGTCACGGTCGTGTGCGCGGGGGTGAAGTCGATCCTCGACGTCGGCGCCACGCTCGAACGGCTCGAGACGCTCGGCATCGCCGTGCTCGGCTTCGGCACCAACCGCTTCCCCGGCTTCTACCTGCCCGACGCGGGGTTCGACCTCGACTGGCGGGTCGACACCGAGGCCGACGTCGCCGCGGTGATCGCCGCCCGTCGGTCGCTCGGAACCGATGACGCGGCCATCGTGGTGGCCAACCCCGTCGCCCCCGAGGCCGCCCTCGACCGGGGGCTCCACGACCGGGTGCTCGCCGAGGGTCTGACCGCGGCCGAGTCCGCCGGGGTGAGGGGCAAGGACGTGACCCCCTTCCTGCTCGCCCACTTCCACGAGGCGACCGCGGGGGAGAGCCTGCGGGTGAACGTCGACCTCGTGCTGGCCAACGCGGTCCTCGCCGCCCGCATCGCCGTCGCCGCCGCGGCGCGCTGACCCGGTCCCGCCGTGACCGGACGCCCCGCCGTGCTCGTGGTCGGCGACGTGCTGGTCGACGTCGTCGTGCGGCCCGACGGTCCGCTCCAGCCCGGCAGCGACACCGCCGCGTCCACCGCGCTCGCCGGGGGCGGATCGGCCGCCAACACCGCCGCCTGGCTCGCCGACGCCGCGGTGCCGGTCGTGCTGGCGGGGGCGGTGGGCGACGACGCCCTCGGTGCGGGGGCGCGGGCCGACCTCGTCGCGGTCGGAGTGGACGACGGAGGGCTCGCGGTCGTGGCGGGGGTGGCCACCGGGACGTGCGTCGTGCTGGTCGCGCCCGACGGTGAGCGGACGATGCTCCCCGACCGGGCCGCCAACGAGCACCTGACGCGCGCTGACGTCGACCGGGCGTGGGCCGTCGCGGGTGGGCCCCGGGCCCCGAGCCGCCTCCACCTGGCGGGCTACACCCTGATCCATCCCGGATCCCGGGCGGCCGGGCGCCACGCGCTCGACCGGGCGCGGGCCGAGGGCGTCCCGACGTCCATCGACGCGTCCAGCGCAGCGCCGCTGCGCGCCATGGGGGCGGCCGCCTTCCTCGACGCGGCGGGACCGGTCGACCTGCTGTTCGCGAACGACGTCGAGCTCGACGCGCTCGGCGGGGAGGCGGTCGCCCTCTCCTCCTGCGCGGCGATCGTCGTCAAGCACGGCGCCGGTGGTGCGACCTGGACCGACGGTCGGACGAGGCTCGACGTCGCCGCCGCGCCCACCGAGGTCGTCGACACCACGGGTGCGGGGGACGCCCTGTCGGCCGGCTACCTCTCCGCCGCCGTCGCCGGCGCCGACCCCGGAGCCGCCCTGGAGGCCGGGGTGGTCCTGGCGGCGCGCGCCGTCGCGTCGGTGGGCGCCCGCCCGACCTGAACCGAGCGGCCCGTCGCGCGTCCGACGAGCCTGAGTCGCCCGCCCGGCCCGACGAGCCCGTCGCCGGGGATCG
>JAAYBP010000354.1 GCA_012730075.1 Acidimicrobiales bacterium
CTTGCGGTGCCGTGCCTGCTGGGTCGGCCTCGCCTGTCGGCTCGGCCTCCAGGCACCTCGTGTGGTCTTCACGCGTAGACGTCGGGGGGGACGGCGAAGACGGCGATGGGGGCGTGGAAGTCGACGTAGGCGAGCAGGTCCTCGCGGACGGCCTCGGGCAGTTCGGCGTCGAGCGCGGCGGTGAACACCTGGTCGCGCCAGGCGTCACGCTGGTCGGTGAACCCGCCGGCGTCGAGGGCGGCGTCGATGCGGGCGGCCAGGTCCTCCTCGGCCCGTCGCTCGGCGTCGGTGCGGGAGTCGACGAGCACGAGGCGGTTGCCGGCGGCGTCCCCGCGCTCCTCCCAGGCGTCGATCGCCGGACCGACCGCGATCACGAGCACGGCGTCGGCGTCGGAGGGATCGAGGGCCCGGTGGCGGGTACCGCCGACGCGGTGGCTCTCGCTGACGCCGACGTCGAAGCCCTCGCGTTCGAGCTCGTTCACCAGCCCGATGCCCTGCGAGCCGATGGCGATCGGGTCGTGCCAGACGACGAGATACGGCCCGTCGCCGTCACCTGGCGCCTCGCCGGCGCGCAGCGCGACCGCGGTGGCGTCGGCGGCGAGGCCGAGGTCGTCGGACAGGTCCGGCCGCGACGGTTCGGTTCCGGGCGCGGCGGCGAGCAGCAGCACCGACGACAGCACCGCCACCGCGGCGGCTACGGCGACCGCGGCGGTGCGGACCCGCGTGCCGGCCCGCTCGCCGAGGGCGTCGCGCAGGCCGAGCGCCGCGGTCCAGCCGGTGGCGATCAGCACCACGGCGGCCAGGCCGACCACCCACAGGTACAGGTAGTACCAGAGCTCGCCGTTGACCCGGCTCGACGCGACGAACGCGAGCACCAGCCCGACCGCCACGATCGCGTGCAGGCGACGCAGCGCATCGGAACCGACCCGCCCCCTCCAGGTGAGGACCGCGGCGACCAGCCAGGCCGCGAGCACGACGAGGCCCGACGCGCTCCACGACGACGCCACCGGCGAGGCGCCGACGTCCTGGGAGGTCCACCATCCGTCGAGCCCGAAGCGGGCGACGACCTCGCGGGCTCCGGCGACGGGGCCGATCGGCTCCGAGCTCGGGTCCTGCATCGTCTCGCGGACCCGTCCGAGGTTCCCGGTGCCGGCGACCTGGTCGATGAGCGGGGGCAGCCAGAGCACCAGGCCGACCGCCAGGGCGGCCACGAGGAACCGCACCCGGCGGGCCCGCGCGGCGGGTGGATCGTCGGGGAGGCCACGACGGATCCGCCACAGGGACGCACCGAGCAGGAGGGCGCCGTACCCGCCGACCAGGCCGAGGTAGGGGAGGTGGGTCTGCGCGCAGAACGAGCCGGCGGCGACCGCGACCACCAGCATCGGCGGATCGTCGTCGAGGACCGACCACGCGGCCAGCAGGAGCACCAGCCACCACGACACCGGCAGGTACGGGTTCCAGGGCTCCAGGTACACGACCGCGCCGTAGGCGCGGGCGACGAGCACCAGGGCGGTGCCGACCGCCACGACGAGGGCGGCGCCGCCCCGCCGGGCCGCGATCCAGAGGGCCAGACCCGCGGCGACCAGGTGGAGGGTGACCGTGGAGACGGTCAGGGCGAGGGCGCTGCCGCCGAGCAGGCGGTACACGGGGGCCAGCGCCCAGAAGCTGAGCGGCCCGGGGTGGCTGCCGGGGTCGTACCAGGGGCCGATCCGCCCGGCCAGCCCGACCAGCGGCGAGTGGCGGGTGCCGACGTCGCGGACGCGCAGCTCGGTCTGGGCGAGATCCGCGATCGGGTGCCACTGGGGTCGATTGAACGCGATCACCGAGGCGACGAGCGGCACGGCGATGAGCAGGTGGGCGCCCACCGCGACGGCCGCGGTGCGCCGTCGGTCGGTCAGGGCCATCGCTTCAGCAGCTTCAGCACCCCGAGCGGGACGGGGGACTGGTGGTGCGATCCGCCCCGCTCGGCCAGGCCGACCCGGTGGGCCAGGTACCACTCGTAGGACTCGATCAGCATCCCGGCGTTGTCGTGCACCGGCGTCCAGTCGAGCTCCTCGCGGGCCCGGGAGGTGTCGAACCAGAGCGACTCGCCGTACAGCAGCCAGTGGTACGGGGCGAACGGCAGGAGACCGGCCCCCGACAACGCCTTCATCGCCCGGGCCGCGGGACCGGTCGGCAGCGAGCGCACCCGCGACCCGGTGCCGGCGTGGTCGACCAGCACCTGGAGCGTCTCGCGCATCGTGCCGGGTCGGTCGCCGCCGACGTTGTAGATGGCGGGCCCCTCGCGGTCGGCGGCGCGGAGGATCGCGTCGGCCAGGTCGGACGAGTGGACGAACTGGTAGCGGTTGTCGCCCCGTCCGAAGACGAACACCGGGGCGCCCTCGGCGACGAACTCGAAGAGGATCGCCATGATGCCGAGCCGTCCGTGCCCGAGGATCGTCCGCGGGCGCACGACGGTGACGTCCTGGCCGGCCTCGACCGCCTGGGCGCACAGCGTCTCGGCCACGAGCTTCGCCCGCCCGTAGGCCTCCAGCGGTCGGCCCGGGGTGTCCTCGGTGACCGGGTTGGCCTCCGGGATCCCGAAGATCGCGCTCGACGACGTGCTGACGACCTTGGCGACCCCGGCGTCGCGCGCCGCGAGCAGGACGTTGGCGGTGCCGCCGACGTTGACCGACCGGAACAGCTCGTGATCCTTGGCCAGCGGCACCTGGGCGACGTTGTGGAGCACCGCGTCGACCCCGTCGCACGCCTCGGTGAGGGCGGCGCGGTCGCGGACGTCGCCCACCACGACCTCGGCGTCGGTGGGGTCGACCGGCGCCTCCAGGTCGAAGATCCGCACCCGGTCGCCGCGGGCCAGCGCCTGCTCGGCCAGCAGCGAGCCGAAGTAGCCGCTGCCGCCGGTGACCAGCAGGGTGCGGCTCACAGCGCGTCGCCGCGGTCGCGGTGCCAGCGGATCGACTCGCGCATCCCCTCGACCAGGCCGACCCGGGGCCGGTAGCCGAGGTCGCGGCGCGCCGCGGCGATGTCGCACGCGATCGTGTCGCCCAGCTCGCCGAGGACGTGGAGCGGCTGGACGTAGCGGTCGAGCGCCTGGAGCACCCGATCGCCGTGCACCGCGACGCGGGCGCCGAGGCGGGGCAGGCGCGGGCCCCGCCACCGAGACACCGGCAGGCCCTCGGCCTCCATCGCGGCCCGGATGCCGTCGAAGATCGAGCGCAGCTCGTAGGGCTCGGCGTCGGCGACCCAGTAGGCGCGGCCGCCGCCCTCGGTCGCCGCCTCGGCGCACCGGCAGGCCTCGACCAGGTTGCGGGAGTGGATCATCGAGCGCTGCTGGCGGCCGTTCCCGACGAGCGGGAACCGACCGGTGCGTACGGCGCGGAGGAACTGGGCCTGACGGTCGGGACCCCACGGCCCGTAGAACCACGGCGGCCGCAGCACGATCGCGTCGAGGTCGCCGCGCTCCGCCGAGCGCACGACGATCGACTCCGCCTCGGCCTTGGACCGGCCGTACCCGAGGTACGGGTTCGGGTCGGACTCCTCGGTGAAGCGGTCGCTCGGTCGGGCGTTGGCGCCGAACGGCGAGTTCGACGAGATGTGCACGAACCGCCCCGCCGCGGCGCGCTGCGCCCGGTCGACCACGAGCTGCGTACCGCCGACGTTGACGTCGAAGAAGGGCCGGGTGCGCCCGGCCGGGTGGATCACGCCCGCCGCGTGGAACACCGTCGCCCCGCCCATGTCCTCGAACAGGCGGTCGACCACGACCGGGTCGCGCACGTCGCCCACCACCGGCTCGACCGACGGCCCGGCCAACTCCAGGAGCGGGGCCTCGTCGGGCCGCTCGACCAGGACCCGGACGATGTCGCGCTCGGGCGCGAGGGCGCGCACCAGGTTCCGACCCAGCCAGCCTCCGGCGCCGGTGACCACGACCGGCGGCGCCGCGGTCACGACGGTGCGACCAGGTGGCGCCGCCCGGTCAGGAAGGCCAGGCCGTAGAGCACGGCGACCACGACGAGCAGCATCCGGTAGCCGGTCACCAGGGCCATGTACTCGAGCACCCCGCCGACCATGGCGCCGAGCAGGTTCGCGGCGAAGGCGGTGGTGGAGTCGCCGGTGTCCTTGAACCGCTGGGTGAAGACGAGGTTGGCGGTGAAGATCGGGAAGAAGGCGATCGTCACCGCGGCGAGGAACCGGGGCACGAGCGACAGGTCGAGCAGGGCGTCGGCCGGCATCAGCCAGGCGACGACCAGCGACGCGGCGAGGAGCCCGTAGAGCAGCACCGGCCGACGGAAGGTGACCCGCTTCGACACGGCGATCGCGAGCAGGACCGACGACAGCACGCCCGCGAAGACGAGCGCGTTGACGAACCACGTCGTGCCGAACAGGAGGGCGAACTGCACGACGTTCTTCGTCTCGAGCAGCAGGAACGCGACGCCCATGAAGAACAGGTCGCCGTAGCGGGTCAGCGACCGGAGCGGTCCGGCCGCGACCCGCACCGCGATCACCGACGCGATCAGGATCAGGCTCAGGCTGACCACGTAGAGCGTGGGCAGGGTGCGCTCCCGCACGTACGGGAACGGGTGGTCGTCGGTCGCCGGCTCGGGGATGTCGCCGGACGGGGTCCACACGCGGGCGCGGGCCGCCGCGGTGCAGTCGAGCTGTTCAGGCCGCGGGCTCGCGGTGAACCCGAACAGGGCGACGCCGTCGGGTCCGAAGGCGGGAACGACCTCCTGGGCGCACGGCTCGTGGCCGTAGCTCTCGGTGAGCATCGAGCCGTACCGGTCGATCAGCCACGGCTGCCGGTAGTAGTTGTACATCGTGAAGATGCCGTCGTCGGTCAACCGCTCGCGGGCGGCGTCGAGCGCCTCCTGGGTGAACAGGTAGCTCTCCAGGCGCAGCGCCGACTGGCCCGACACCAGCGTGATCGAGTCGGGCAGGGCGAGCACGATCAGGTCGTAGCGGCGATCGGTGCGCTCGAGGAACGCCCGCCCGTCGTTGATGTGGATCTGCACCCGGGGGTCGTCGTAGGGGCGGGCCGGGTGGCGGTCGCGGCCCAGCTCGTAGAGGCGCGGGTCGATCTCCACCGCGTCGACGTGGGCCGCCCCCCGTTCGAGGGCGGTGGCGACGTCGTTGCCACCGCCCGCCCCGATGATCAGGACGTTGCCGTCGACGGGGTCGGGGATCACGTCGTATACGCCCTTGCCGGGGGCGAACTCCGGGAGCTGGTGAACCTGGTGGGGGACGCCGTTGACGTCCACCTGGAGCTGGCCGTCGAGGTCGGGGTTCGGGCGGGCCTCGATCTTGTAGTACGGGCTCCACGACAGGTTGGGCGCGAACGACTCGACGCCGAGCACGACGAGCAGCACGGCGAGGGCGGCGAGCTGGGGGAGCCTCGGCACCCGCGGCACCATGAGCGCCACCATGACCACGGCGACGACCACGCCCCACGCCAGCGGCGGTAGCCGGAGGAAGCTGAGCGCCGAGAAGGCGGCGATGCCGGCGATGCTGCCGAACAGGTCGTACTTGTAGGCGTCGAGGTTGTCGAAGCGGGCGAAGGTCCGCGCCACGCCCTCGGTGATCAGGGCGAGGACGATCGCCGACGCCCCGAACACCAGCGGCAGCACGACCTCCCGGGGCGGGCCACCGACGCTGAGGCTGCTGAACGTGAAGAGGTCCGGGTCGTCCTGCGTGATCCGCACCGGGAACACCGCCACGGCCAGCACGAAGAGGCCGAGGGCGACCGGCGCCCAGCCGGACAGGTCTCGTGGTCGGCGCGCCCGCAGGAAGCCGATGCCGATGCCGAGGAAGCTGCCGAGCAGAACGAAGTTCGAGAAGTACGAGAGGTAGATGACGTTCGAGCCCGCCCAGCGGATGAGGGCGAGCTCGACGAAGAGCATCAGGAAGCTGAGCGCCACCAACCGGGTGCGGTCGTCGACCCGGCCGGGGTCGGCGAGGCTGGTCGCCAGCCGGTCGGAGGGCGCGCGGGTGCGGTCGGTGTCGCTGGTGGGGGTCGTCGTCATGAGAGGAAGTGGGCGGCGTTGCGGTCGGCGATGGCCATGATGCCCGCCTGGGGGTTCACGCCCGGGGCATCGGGCAGCAGGGATGCGTCGTTGACGTACAGGTTGGCCCACCCGTGCACCCGGCCGAAGCTGTCGGCGCCGGCGCGCCGGCGGTCCTCGCCCATGCGGATGCTGGAGGTCAGGTGGATCGTCATCAGGTTGGCGGTCGACGGGGTGACCCGGTCCCACCAGGCGTGCAGGTCGGCGGGGCGGCGGGCGACGCCGCCTCCGATCACCGACGGGTACAGCTCGAGCGCGCCGGCGGCCAGGAGCAGCTCTCCGAGGTGCACCAGGCCCCGTGTCAGGCGGCTCATGTCGCCGGGGGTCAGGTGGTAGGCGACGACCGGAGACTCCAGCCCGGGCACCGCGACCACCGCGCCGGAGCCCTCGCTCCGGATCGCGGCGTAGTAGACGGCGATGTCCTCCCAGTGCTCCATCGCCGCCTCGTCGACGACCGCGCCCGATTCGGCGAGGGCCATCGCCACGTGCCCGCGTCGGCTGATCGACCCACCGATCGTCAGGTGCGGCGAGAACTCGGTGATGCGGTGCATCGGGACGTCGCCGTGGTCGACCGGCTCGGGAAACCGGGCCGCCACCTTGATCGTCGGGTGCAGCTTGAGGCCGCGTCCGATCCGCCGCCGGACCCCGCTGCGCTGGAGCAGGTTCGGCGACTGGATCGCCCCGCCGCACACGAAGACGTGCTCGGCGTCGATCCGGACCTCCTCGGTCGCGCCGTCGGGGTGGGTGACTCGGGCCCGTGCGCCCGTGGTGCGCGACCGGGTGCCGCGGGGACGATCGCGGTCGACCAGCAGGCGGGCCACCCGGGTGTCGGGTAGCACCTCGGCCCCCGCGGCCAGGGCGCGGGGGAGCAGGGTGCGGGTCATCGTCTGCTTCGTGCCCCGGCCGCGCTCGTCGTACGCGAACACCCGCGGGAACTCCATCGACCGCCACCCGAGCCGTTCGGCGCCGTCCTCGAGCAGCTCGGACGAGCGGGGCGGGGCGCCGGGGATCGACGCCACCCCGACGTCGGCCTCGACGTTGGCGGCGTGGGCGTCGAGCACGGCGGAGGAGAACTCGTCGATGCGGTACTCGCGCCGCCAGCCCTCGGCCAGGTCGCCGGGCAGCCGGTGCCAGAGACCGCTGTTGATCTCGGTGCTGCCGCCGACGCAGCGTCCCTCGGCGTACGCGATCGGGGGCAGCCCGAGCGCGGCCGCCCCGCCGCGGTGGCGGTACTGCGACGCCATCTCCGGCAGCGAGAACGGCTCGTGCCGGTCGCGGTCGACCCAGGGCCCCTCCTCGACCACGAGCACCTGCCGGCCCGCCTCGGCGAGGCGGCAGGCGGTGGTGGCGCCCCCGGCGCCGGATCCGACGACGAGGACCTCGGTGGCGATGGACCTCACCGCGCCTCCGCGCCGATCAGCTCCTGCTCGGCGAACAGCACGAGCGCACGGAGGGCTCGGACCCACTGGCGGACCAGCGACACCGGGTGCCGTTCGAGGCGGGCCAGGTCGTCGGCGGCGCTCGTCGGACGGACGCGGGATCGCACGGCCGACCAGGCACCGAACGCGATCGACTCCGCCGCGAAGCCGGCGCGGGTCACCTCCGGCATGGCCGCCAGGGTGAGCGCGACGTGCTCGATCACCGCGTCGCGGTGCTCGGGGAGCGTGCCCGCGGTCAGGGCGTCGACTATCCGGCGCTCGAACGGCAGCACCCGTTCGACACTAGAGGGTGGGGGCCTCGCGCCCGGGTGTCCGTGGGCCCCGGTCGAGGCCGCGACGAGCGGTCAGGCCGGTGCCGGCCGGACCGTCGGGACGGCTGCGCCCGCGGGGACCGGCGCGGCCCCGCCGTCCGCCCGCTGCCCGCGGCGGCGGACCCCGCGGGGCCGGCGGGGGAGCCCCGACACGGGATCGATCTCGTAGCGCGTCGATGCCGGTGGGTCCGGCTCGGGTTCGAGGTTCCAGCCGAGGTCGTCGGCCGGCGCCGGGTCACCGAAGCAGGCGCCCTGGAGGTGGTCGCAGCCGATGTCGATCAGGGCCGAGGCCTGCCCGTCCCGGTCGACGCCCGCCGCGCCGACGAGGAGGCCCCGGTCGTGCGCGCGGTCGACCAGGCACCGCAGGGCGCCGGCCAGCGCGCGATCCTCCTCGACGGGACCGATCCAGCGGCGGTCGATCCGGATCGCGTCGGCGGGCAGGAAGCCCGACGCGTCGCCGAACGTCGGTCCGACGTCGTCGACGGTGACGCCCACGCCCAGGTCGCGAAGCTCCAGCAGGCGGAAGGCGAGCAGGGTCGGCTCGGCACCGGCGGGGTCGACCGCGAGCTGGACCAGCGCGGCCGGGACCCCGGTGCGCGCGAGGGCCCCGGCCACGAAGCCGCCGAACTCGGGGTCGAGGGCGTCGCGCCGGAGCACGCCGATCGCCACCGGGACGGGCGTCTCGTCCCGGGGTCGGTCCCGTTCCCACGCCAACGCCTGGCGGCACGCGGCGGCGAACGCCCACCGGGCGATGTCGCGCCCGACCGGGCGCTCGGCCAGCCGGGGCAGGAACACGTCGGAGCGGAGGACCCCGCGGGTGGGGTCGAGCCAGTGGACGTGGGCCTCGACCGCGACCACGTCGCCCTTCCGATCGACGCGGGGCTGGAACCGGAGCTCGAACCGCGTCTCCTCCAGGCTCCGGGCGGCGTCCGCCTCGAGCTGGGCGGTCGTGTCGGAGAGGCGGGTCCGCCAGCGCTCGAACCGGGCGGCACGACCGCGGACCGCAGCCCGTCCTCCTGCCGCGGCCCGTTCGGTCACCCGTGTCTCCTCGCGCCCGTGGGGCCCGTCTCCGGGCCCCCTCCTACCTGCCTCATCGGCCGTGACCAGCGGTTCCTGAGGCCGGCGGCGACCCGGCGACCGTCGCCGAGGATCCGAGGGCCAGCGGGTAGGGTCGCCGCCCATGCGCGTGGCGGTCCTCGTCCCGACCTACGAAGAGGCCGGCAACGTCGAACCGCTGCTGCGCGCCCTCCGCGAGCAGGTGCCGGACGCGACCCTGATGGTGATCGACGACGCCAGTCCCGACGGTACCGCCGACATCGCCGAGCGGGTCGGTGAGGAGATCGGCGGGGTCGACGTGTTCCGACGCCCGACGAAGGACGGTCTGGGCAACGCCTACCGCGAGGGGTTCGGCCGGGCCCTGGCGGGCGGCCACGACGTGCTGGTCACCCTCGACGCCGACTTCTCCCACGACCCCGAGGTGGTGCCCGAGATGGTGGCGGCCGTCGAGCGCGGGGCCGACCTCGTCATCGGCTCGCGGTACGTGCCCGGCGGCAGCACCCCGAACTGGCCGGTGCACCGTCGCCTCCTGTCGCGGTGGGGCAACCGCTACACGGGGTGGGTGCTCGGGATCGGGGTCAACGACGTGACGTCGGGGTTCCGCGCCTACCGGGCCGACACCCTGCGGGCGATCCGCTACGAGACCACCCAGGCGAGCGGATACGCGTTCATGACCGAGTTGGCCCGCCGGATCGACGCCGAGGGCGCGGCGATCCGCGAGGTGCCGATCACGTTCCGGGACCGCGTTCGGGGCACGTCGAAGATGTCGGGCCGCATCATCGTCGAGTCGATGGGGCGGGTCACCTGGTGGGGCGTGCGCGACCGCGTGCCCCGCCGCCGCTGACCGATCCGTCGACCGTCGATCAGACGTCGTCGACGCCGCGCTCGGTGCGCACCGCGTCTACCTCGGCCCGGGGGAGCACCGGGGCGTCGCGACCCGTGCCGGCGGGGGTGCGCCGGGTGGAGGTCTCCGAGAGGGTCTCGTGGTACTCCTCCTCGACGTTCACCTCCCAGATGTCGTGGCCGCTGCCGGTCATGATGTTCTCGACGGTCAGCATCGCCGTGAACATCGAGTGGTCCTGGTTGTTGTACCGGAACATCCCGTTGCGGCCGACCGGGTGGACGTTGGGCGTGTGGCGCTCGAGCCACTCGCGCAGGACCGCGACGTTGGCCCGGTAGCGCTCGTCGTAGGTGGGATACGCCTTGGGCACCCGTACGACGTAGCCGGTCTCGACGTCGGACGGCTCGACCAGACCCAGGGTGGCGAGGTCGCGTTTGCCCAGCTCGACGAGGTCCTCGTCGGCGGAGTTCCACATGCGGTCGCCCTCGAACACGAAGTACTCGAGGCCGAGCACGTTGCGGCCCTCCTTGACCATGTACGGCGACCACGAGCCGAAGTTCTGGATGCGGCCGACCTCGGCGCCCTTGTCGTGCACGTAGATCCAGTTGTCGTTCCACGGGACGGCCCGCTCGGGGACTACGAGGGCGACGGTGAGGAAGTCCCGGTAGGAGAGGTCCTCGGCCGCCCGCTGCACGTCGTCGGGGACCGGCGGGTCCATCGCCTTCAGCAGCTCGGAGATCGGCATCGACGAGATCACGTGGTCGGCGGGCCGGGTGATCTCGGAGCCGTCGGCGCCGAGGGTGGTCACCTCGGTGGCGGCGCCGTCGGCGTGGCGCACCCGGACGACCTTCTCGTTCATGTGGACCTTCGAGCCCCGGGCGACGACCTTGTCGCGACAGACCTCCCACATCATCCCGGGGCCGTACTTCGGGTACTGGAACTCCTCGATCAGCGAGGTGATGTCGGTCTGGTTCCGCCGCGGGAGGACCGCGTTGACGATCGCCTTGCCGAGGGACAGCTCCTTCACGCGCTGGGCGGCCCAGTCGGCGGGCATCGAGCTGACCGGCACGCCCCAGACCTTCTCGGTGTAGGTCTTGAAGAAGGCGTTGTAGAGGCGCCACCCGAACCGGGCGACGAGCCAACCCTCGTAGTTGGTCTGGTCCTTCGGCGGCCGGATCCGGGCCCAGGCGTAGGACGCCACGTAGCCGAAGCCCTCGACGAGGCCGACGCTGCGCAGCAGGTTGGTGCCGCGGAGCGGGTAGTCGATGAACTTGCCGTCGTAGTAGATGCGGCTCTTCCGCGGCCGGAGCAGGAAGTCCTCGTCGGGGAGGATCTCGTGCCAGAGGTCCTCGACCTCCTGCACCTTGGTGAAGAAGCGGTGCCCACCGAGGTCGAACCGCCACCCGTCGCGCTGGGCGGTGCGGCTGATGCCGCCGACGGCGTCGTCGGCCTCGACGATCGTCGACGCCACGCCGTACTTGTGGAGCTGGAACGCGGCGGTGAGCCCGGCCGGGCCGGCGCCGATGACGACCACCTCGGGCACGGAGCCCTCCGGTGAGGCTCCTGCGTTGTCGGACATGCGGTGGGGACTCCAGGTGTGGGCGGGCGGAGGTCCGGCGGCGCCCCTTCCCGGGGCGCCGGTGGACCGGCCGGTACAGTGCGAACGTCATGGCCAGCGGCACCGCGGACACGTCGACGGCGCCGCCTGCCGGCGTGACCGAGGGTAGCCGTCAGGTCTCCCGACGCCGGTACTTCCCGGCCGCCGAGGGGCTGCGCGCCCTGGCCGCGGTCGCCGTGCTGCTGTACCACGTCGCCACCAACGCCGGTCGCGACGCCGCCGGGTTCGTGTACGAACCGGCGGCGGTGCTCGACATGGGTGTGTCGGTGTTCTTCGTGCTGTCGGGGTTCCTGATCTACCGGCCGTTCGCGGCGGCGTCGGTGGGCCGGGCGGCCGTGCCCTCGCTGCGCCGCTTCTGGTGGCGGCGGCTGCTCCGGATCGTGCCCGCCTACTGGGCGGCGCTGTCGATCATGTGGCTGCTCGGCTGGGTCGAGGTCGGCGACCGGCCGTGGCGGCTCTACCTGTTCGTGCAGGTGTACGACCCGTACACGACCCTCCAGGGCATCGTCCCGGCGTGGAGCCTCGATGCGGAGGTCGCGTTCTACCTGCTCGTCCCGTTGTGGGCGGCGGCGCTCCGGCGCATCGCGCGGGGCCGGGTCGCGGTCGAGCTCGGCGGCGTCGCGGTGCTCTTCGCCGCCGGCTACGTCTCGCGCGCCGCCTTCACGGCGTCGGAGCGGGTGTGGGCGGTGACCCCCGCCGGTGATCCGGTGACCATGCGGGCCGTGTCGTTCACCTGGCTCCCCAACCAGATCGACCTCTTCGCGATCGGCATGGCCTTCGCGGTGCTCAGCGTCGCCGCCGCGGACGGACCGCTCCGCGACCGGCTCGACCGCTGGGCCCGGCCCGCCGGGCTGTGGTGGGCGGCGGCGGCCGTCGCCTGGCTCGGCTTCGCCTACCGCTGGGGCGAGGCGTCGCTCGTCGAGGGCCACGGTGGTGCGTGGCAGATCCGGGCGGCCGCGTTCGGCACGGTCGGCCTGACCCTGATGGTGCCGGTCGTGTTCGGCGGCGGCGGCGGCCTGCGCCGCCTGCTGCACGCCCGCCCGGTCGCGTGGGTGGGCACCGTGTCCTACGGCCTCTACCTGTGGCACCTCGACCTGCTCCAGGAGGTGCCGGGCTGGACCGGCCGCCCGCTCGCCGAGCACCCGTTCCCGGCCCTCGTGCTCCTCACCCTCGCCCTGGGCCTCCTCGCCGCCGCCGCCAGCTGGTACGCCCTCGAACGCCCCCTGGTAACAGGTGGGGTCGGAGGAAAACCGTTACCCGCCCGCCCCGACCCCGCGTAAACGGGTGGGGTCGGAGGAAAACCGTTACCCGCCCGGGGTGGTGACGCACGCTCGGCTACCAGGGGCCGAGAGTCGCCCCCACTAGCGTTCGCCGCGTGCCGCCCGCCGCTTCCGACGTCGCCGAGCGTCGTTGGGATCCTTGGCCCGACGAGCCGGTCCCGGCCCTGGTCGGCCCGTGGCGCGCCCTCGACGTGATCGGGCTGATCCTCGTGGCCGCGGCGGGGGCCGTCCTGCGGTTCCTCCAGCGGTCGCCGCTGTGGCTCGACGAGGCGCTGAGCGTCAACATCGCCACGCCGCCCGACGGCGGTCTCGTCGAGGCCCTCCGCCACGACGGGCACCCGCCGCTCTACTACGCGCTCCTGAACGCCTGGATGGACGTGTTCGGCTCGGGGCCGGTCGCCGTGCGGTCGCTCTCGGCCGTGATCGGACTCGCCCTGCTGCCGCTGGCGTTCGTGGCCGCGGGGAGGATCGCCGGCCGCCGGGCGGCGTGGGCCGCGGTGCTCCTCGTGGCCCTCAACCCGTTCGTGCTGCGGTACTCCACCGAGGCGCGCATGTACGAGCTGGTGATGGTGCTGGCGCTGGCGGGCTGGCTCCTCGTCGATCACGCCCTCGATCGCCCGCGGCCGCACCTGCTCGCCGGGCTGGTGGTCGTGACCGGGGCCCTGCTCTGGACCCACTACTGGGGGCTCTGGCTGGTCGGCGCCGCCGGCCTCGGCCTGCTCGGGCGCGGGGTGCTCGCCCTCCGACGGGGTGAGCGGAACCGGGGCCGGGCGTCGCTCGCGGTGGTGGCGGCCCTAGCCGTCGGATGCCTCACGTTCACCCCGTGGCTCCCCAACCTGCTGCACCAGGCGGCCCACACCGGCACGCCCTGGGCCGAGCCGTCCCTGCCGACCGAGGTGGCGTCGATGTCGCTGCTCGATCTGGGCGGCGGCGTGGCGGGGGAGTCGGTGCTGCTCGCCGTCCTGTTCGCCGTGTTCGTGGCGGTCGGGCTGCTCGGTCGGCCGACCGGACCGGCCACCGTCGAGCTCGATCTCCGGACCCGGCCCGAGGCGCGGCGGCTGTCGATCCTCGTCGTGGCGACCCTCGGCCTCGCCACCGCCGTCTCGTGGGCGACCGGCGCCGCCTACGCGTCCCGCTACTTCTCGGTGGTCGCCCCGATGGTGCTGGTGCTGATCGGCGTCGGTGTGTCGCGGGTGCGGGGGGCGGTGGCGTTCCGGGTGGTGCTGGTGGTCCTGCTCCTCCTCGGAGCGATGGCCGGCACCCGTGCCGCCCTCACCCGGCCCCGCACCCAGGCGGGCGTCGTCGCCGACGCGATCGTCGAGCGGGCCGACGGCGGGGGCGGGGCGCCGTACGTCCTCGTCTGCCCCGACCAGCTCGGCCCCGCCCTGTCGCGGGAGCTGCCCGACGACGTGGTCCTCGTGCGGTACCCCGACCTCGAACCGGGTGACCTCGTCGACTGGGACGACTACGAGGAGCGGCTCGCCGAGGCATCGCCCGCCGAGGTCGCCGAGCGCTTCCTCGCCACCGCCGGTGACGCCGACGCCTGGCTGGTCTGGTACGGCTCCTACCGCACCCACCAGGGCACGTGCGAGGCGGTGCTGACCGAGCTCCAGCGGGCCCGACCCGCCGGGCACGCCGTCGTCACCGCCGACACGGGTGCCTTCGAGCCGTCTAACGCCTACCTGTTCCCGGCGACCTGACCCCCCGGCGTCGCGGTGGACGGAGGAGCGGACGGGGCGGGGTCGGCGTCGTCGCCGGCGCGGCGGATCAGCAGCACGTCGGCGGTGCGGACGCTGGCGACGCGGGTGCTCCACGAGTCGATGCGAGTGGTGCCGTCGGTGCGGAAGAAGGTCGTCATCGGACCCTCCTGCTGGTAGGCGTCGGCGCCGCGCACCGACTCGACGGTCCGGTCCTTGAGGGTGACGTCGTAGCAGGCCATGGCGGCACGGTACGGCGACGGTCCTGTGGGACGGAAGGGGCGCATCCTGTGGATCTCCGGTGGAGGGAGCGGCGCTCGGCGGTGGATGGCGCGGGGACGCGTGGTGGTCTGCGATGCTCGGGGCCGTGGCCGTCACCCCGTCCCCGACCCCGCCCGTCGACTTCCCGCCCGAGCCGTGGCGGGCCGCCACCCTGCCGCCCGAGCCGGCACCGGGCGACCTGGAGTTCCCCTGCCCGCGGTGCGGGCGCGACGCAACCGCCGAGACCTACGGCCCGTGCCCGACGTGCCGTGACCAGATGCGGGCGGCCATGGCCGGCGAGGCGCGCGACGTGGTCGAGGAGGACTACGTCCCCAAGATGAACGTCACCCCCAACGCGGTCGCGCTCAAGGACTGATCCGGGGCCTCGGTGGGCGTCTCCGTTCAGGCGGAGGCGGCCGACAGCCCGACCAGGCGGACGACCCGTCCACGATGCGGTCGGAACGGCTCGAGCGCGATGGCCAGGTCGTCCCGGTCGGCACCGGGCGGTCCGACCAGGTCCACGACGAGGTGGGCCAGGTGCGGATCCACCACGGGCAGGGCGTCGGCCTCACCGAAGGCGACGCTGCGGACGTGCTCGACCACGTCCGCGCCGAGCCCGACGATGCCACCGAGCCGGCCGGCCGCCTCGGCGATCGGTGCCCCGTCGAGGCGGGCCGCGTGCGACGCGACCCGACGCACCTCGTCGGCCCGCTGGCTCTCCAGGCCGAGGACGTGCAGGTCGTAGGGATCCGCGGCGGCCAGGCGGCGGGGCAGCGGGGGCAGGCGGAGGCCGCCGGGTCCCGGGGCGTCGTCGCCCAGCCGCTCGACCGCCAGCGCCCACGCCCGGTCGCGCTCGAAGGTCGACACACCCCGCGCGCACACCGCGGCGACCGCGGCGTCGACGACCCGACCGGTGGCCGTCAGCCGGAAGCCGCGATGGCGTTCGACCAGGGCGGACACGGCCTCGACCGCGTCCGCGCCGGGCGGCTCGCGCTCGTCGTCCACATCGGTCGCCGCGCCGGGGTCCGGCTCGGGTCGTCCGAGCACCGCGTCGAGTCCGGCGGGCTCGTCGGAGCCGCCCAGCACCGAGCCGATGGCCACGAGCGCGGCTTCCGCGCCCGGACCCCAGGCCTCGGCGTCGACGGCACCGTCTCCCGGCACCAGGGCCACCGTCGCGGGACCGGCGGCGGTGTGCTGCGCCCACGAAACGCGGTCGTCGGGCCCCGTGCGCCAACAGGGGTCGCCCGCACCCATGCGCGCCACCAGGACGGTGCGGACGAGGTCGAAGCCTGCGTCGACGGGGATCGTGGAGCGAAGGGTCGGGATGAGCGGTACCGCCGGTGTCGTGGCCCGCCGGGGGGCGCGCGAGTATGCCCCACCGCCGCCGACCCGCTCCCCGTGGGGCCGACGAGACGACGACCGGAGCCGAGGCGGACCTGTCCTCGCGGTGGGGATCTACGGGGCCGGGGCCCTCGCTTCGTACGATGGTCCGCCGTGCCCGTAGACGCCCCCACCGCCGAACGACCGGCGCTCGCGGCCGTCGGGGCGGAGCCGGACGACGGGCACGAACCGCCGCTTCGCCTGGCCCTGCTGGGCGCGGTGCTGACCGCGTCGATCGCCCACGCCGCCGGCCGATCGGGGGCCTCGGCGGCGCGGTGGGGTCAGGTGCTCGGCCGGCTCGACCTGGCCTCCGGGGTGGTCGTCGTGGTGGTCGCGGCGGCGACCGCGGCGGTGGTGATGGGCCGGGCCCTCGACGGCCGACCTCCGATCCGGGCGGTCGACGCCGGGCGCACCCTGCTGCGCGTAGTGCTGCTGCCGTGGTGGGTCGCGGTCACCGTCGCCACGTTCCTCTACCCGACGGCGCCCGGCGAGGTCGTGCCGAGCGACGCCGCCGCCCCCGCGTGGACCGACGTCGTCCGGGACTGGCTCCTGCTCGGCTGGGCCCGCCGGGGAGGCACCGGTCGCCTGCCGGTCGACTGGATCCTCGCCGCCGTGGTGGCGGCCGTCGTCGTCGCCGTCGTCGTCGGGCCCGTACTCGACCGGATCGCCGACCGGACGCGCACGCGCACGGCGGTCGCGGGCTCGGCGGGTCTCCTGGTCGTGGGCCTGGCCGTCCGCGTCGTCACCGCCGATGCCGCGGTCGACGGCTGGGCCTCGCTGCTGCGGATCTCGCCCGCCGGGCACCTCGATCTGATCGGAGGCGGGCTGCTCGTGGGCGTGCTGGTCGCCGCCGCCCGTCGTGGCCGGGGCCCGCTCACCGGCCGGCTCGACGTCGTCGCCGCGGGCGCGCCCCGGGTGGGCGCTGTCGTCGCCCTGGCCCTGCTCGCGGGCCTGGCGGGGCCTGGCTCGGCGACCGTGGTCGGCGTCACCGGCGCGGTGCCCTCGCTGCTGTCCGGCCTGGGCGTGGTCGTCGTGGGCGTTACGGTCGCCGTGGTCGCCCTGGCCGGACGCCGGCCGCGCCTCGACCCCGGGTCCGTCGTCGGTCCGGGCGCCTGGGTCGCCGCCCTGGCCGCCGCACCGCTGGCCGCCCAGCTCTGGGCGACGCGGGCGGGCGGACCCCCCGGCACCCAGCGGCTCGGGCCGATCGTGATCGTCACCGTGCTCGGCGCGTTCGGCGTCGCCGCCGGGTGGGGTGCGGCCGCGTCCGGCCTCTTCGACCGCGACGGGCGTCGTCGCCTCACCCGGTTCTCGTCCGCCCTGGCCACCGTGACCGGGCTCGCCCTGGCCTGGCGCCTGCTCACCCTGGTGTCGATCAACCGTCGCAACCCCGATGGCGGCGACCCGTTCTTCTACCACCACCAGGCGAACATGCTCGCCGATCGAATCGGCTTCTCCGAGCCGTTCCGTTGGATCGAGCAGGGCCTCGCCGTCCCGTCCGCGATCCACCCGCCGCTGCTGTCGACCTGGCTGGCGGTCGGATCGGTGGCGGGGGCGCGGACGTTCCTCGCCCACAAGACCCTCGCCGCCCTCGTCGGCGTCGGGTCGGTCGTGGTCGCCGCCCTGGTGGCCCGGAGGATCGCCGGTGACCGCGCCGCGCTCGTCACCGCGGTGCTGGTGGCGGCGTACCCCAACCTGTGGGTGATCGACGGCGCCCTGTGGCCCGAGGGCGTCTACACGACGTTCGTCGGGCTGGTCGTGCTGGCCGCCTACCGCTGGTGGGAGCGTCCGGACCTGCTGCGGGCGGGCGTGCTCGGCGGGGCGATCGCCGTCGCCGCCCTCGCACGCGGCGAGGCGGTGTTCCTGTTCCCGCTGCTCGTCGCGCCCCTGTTCCTGATGCGGCGGGGCCCGGCGCTCTCCCGTCGGGTGCTCGCCGGCGCGGTGGCGGGCGTGGTGGCGCTGGTGGTGGTCGCGCCGTGGATGGTGCGCTCGTACCGGGCGTTCGACCAGGTCGTCATGCTGTCGACCAACGGCGACGAGGTGCTGTTCTACGCCAACTGCCCCGACAGCTACGGGCTCCCCGACGACCGCCCGGTGCCGGAGGGCGCCCCGGAGCCGAACGTCGACTTCCTCGGCTACTGGTCGTTCAACTGCCAGCAGCGGGAGCGGGCGCGGGCCGGCGAGCCGGTGAGCAGCCGGGAGGCCGACACCTACCGGGCGTGCCTCGGCCCCGGCCAGCCCTTCGACGGCACCGCGCCGGGGGAGCCGATCGGCAACGAGGCGGAGAAGGCGAAGTACTGGCGGTGCCTCGCGCTGCGCTACGCGTCCGACCACGTCGACCGGTTGCCCGTCGTCGTCGTGACCCGGATCGGGCGGGAGCTCGACATCTACCGGCCCGACCAGGGCCTCCTGTTCCTCGAGGTCGAGGGCCGGCCCCGCACCGCGGCCCGGATCGGGCAGATCGGCTGGTGGGCGATGGCGCCGATCGGCGTAGCCGGATGGGTCGTGCTGCGGCGACGGGGCGTCCTCGTGTACCCCCTGGTCGCGCTGGGCCTGATGGTGCTGGTCACCACGGTGTACGCCTACGGCGCGGTGCGCTTCCGGACCCCGCTCGAGCTGGCCCTCCTGATCGGCGAGGGTGTGGCGGTCGACGCGGCGTGGGCCCGCTGGCGGCCCGCGACGGCGACCGCGGAGGAGCGAGCGTGACCGCGCCCACCGCGGTCCGCCGCGACCTCGACTCGGTGCCCGACGTCGGGCCCGGCCCGGTGGCCACGGCCCGTCGCGCCTGGCGCGCGCTAACCCGCGGCCACCGGGGAACCGCCCTGGCGGCGGCGTTGGTCGGCCTGGCGATCGCCCTCCCGCTGCCCACCCTGTTCCGGTACCAGGGACCGCCCATGGAGGAGGGCTTCATGCTCGTCTTCCCCCAGCGGGTGCTCGCCGGTGACGTCGCCAACCGGGACTTCCTGCACCTCTACGGGCCCGGCAGCCTGTGGGCGCTCGCCGCCTGGTTCAAGGTGGCGGGCACCACGCTCGCGGCCCAGCGCACGTTCGGGCTGTTCCAGCACCTCGGCATCATCTACGGCCTCTTCCTCCTCGCGCTCGGCTGGGGTCGGCGTGTCGCCCTGGCGGTGGGCCTCCTCGGTGTGCTCCTCGTCGTCACCCCGATCGGGCTGACCGCGCTGGCCTGGAACGGCGCGGTCGCTCTCGCCGTGGCCGGATCGGGGCTGGCGGTACACGGAGCGGCGCGCCGGACGTCGGGGCGGCCATGGGGGCGGGCACTGCTCGTCGCCTCGGGGGTGGTGTACGGCGCGGCCCTCCTGTTCCGCCCGGACCTCGTGGTGGGTGCGGGGCTGGCGACCGTCGGCCTGCTGTGGGGCCGGTGGCGCCGCGACCTGATCGCGCCCGTGCTGCTCGGACTGGTCGTCGGCGCGGCGCCGATGCTCGTGCACCTCGCGATGGCCGGGATCGGACCCGCCTTCGAGGGCATGTTCCTCCAGCCCGTCTTCGAGCTGCGCGGTGGGCGACACCTGCCCATCCCGCCGTCGTGGAGCCAACTCGACGGGGCGCTGGCGGCGGTCGCCCAGCTCCGGGTGCCGGACTGGCCGCTGCCGATGCTGAGCGCGTCACAGCAGGTCACCGTGTGGTTCTTCCTGCTCCCGGTGTCGGCTCTCCTCACGCTCGTGACCGGCTGGATGGCGGTGCGTCGCGACCCGACCGGCGCCCGGAGCCGCACCCTCCTCGTCGTCGGCGGGCTCGGGCTCGGCCTCCTGCCCCAGGCACTCCAGCGGCCCGACAGCACCCACCTGGCCTGGGTGTCGTGCGTGGCGATCGTGTTCCTCCCCGCCACCTTCGCCCAGTGGTCGGAGTGGCGCGGCGCGGCCCGGCGGCCGTGGCTACGCACCGTCGCCGCCGCGCTGCCGCTGCTCCTCGTCGTGCTGCTGCTGCCCGCCTACACGGCCCGGACGTGGGTCGACCTCACCCGGCAGAACCTGACCGCCGACTACTTCGGGTGGGCCGTCCGCCGCGGCGACCGCACCTTCTACCTCGGTGCCCCGGACATCGCGGCGTCCGCCCAGGCGGTCACCGACGACCTCGGCGCCCGGGTGCAGCCCGGCGACCGCCTGCTCGTCGGCACCGCCGACCTGCGCCGCACCCCCTACAGCGACGCGTACTTCTACTTCCTGTTCCCCGAGACGGTGCCGGCGACGCGATACATCGAGATGGATCCGGGCATCGCCGACGCCGAGGGCTCCGGTCTGGCCGACGAGGTCGCGTCGGCGGACTGGCTGATCCTCTCCCACGTGTGGGACTCCTGGGACGAGCCCAACGATTCGCGCCGCTACGGCTCCGACGCCCCCAACCAGGTCGTGCGCGACCGGTTCTGCCTGGTCGGCGAGCACGGTGGCCACTTCCTCCTCTACCAGCGCTGCCGCTGAACCCGTACCATCGCCGACCCATGGCCGACGTCCCCATCGACCGCACGTTCTTCATGCACGTCATGAAGACCGCCGGCACGTCCTTCGGTACCCGTCTGGTGAGGCACTTCGGGGACGACGAGGTGTACCCGACCCCGGGTCCGACGAGGAACTCCGAGTACTGGAACTTCCTCGAGCTGCTCGATCGATCCGACGACGAGAAGTCGCGGATCCGCCTCATCCAGGGCCACTTCCCGCTCTTCGTCCGCGAGCTCGTGCCGGTCGAACGCACGATCACCATCCTTCGCGACCCGATCGAGCGGCTGATCTCGCACCTGCGCCAGCTGCTCCGCTTCGACGAGGCGAACGGCTGGTCGCGGATCGAGGAGGTCTACGAGCACCCCTTGACCCGCCACCTCACCGACTACCAGGTCCGGCAGTTCTCGCGTGCCGTCGACGACGATCCGCTGGAGCTCGACGATTCTCACCTGACCCGGGCGCTCGAGCGGCTCGACACCGTCGAGCTGGTCGGGTTCACCGACCGCTACGACGCCTTCACCCAGGACTGCTTCGAGCGCTACGGCTGGGACTGTCGCGACGGTGAGCGCCTACAGGTCGCACCGGGCGAGATCGTGGTCGACCCCGCGTTCCGTCGGAGGTTGGCGGCGGACAACGCGGTCGACGTCGAGTTCTACCGGGCCGCGACCGACCGACGAGGCGACGGGGACGTCCTCGTGCTCGGGCGGCCCTCGTCGCCCCGCGGGTAACGGTTTTCCTCCGACCCCACCTGTTACCCGGTCAGCGGGTGGCGACGTCGCGGGCCCAGGCGTAGTCGGGCTTGCCGCTGGGGCTGCGCTTGACCGCGTCGACCACCACCAGGTCGCGGGGCATCTTGTAGCCCGCCAGGTGGGGTCGCGCCGTCTCCCGCAGCTCGTCGAGCGTGACCTCGGCGCCCGGCCGCAGGGCGACCACCGCGACGATCTCGCTACCGAAGCGGGGATGGGGCCGTCCGGCGACGAGGCAGTCGGCCACCGCCGGGTGGTGGGCGAGGGCCATCTCGACCTCCTCGGCGAACACCTTCTCGCCGCCGGTGTTGATGCACACCGCCTCCCGGCCCAGCAGCTCGATCTCGCCGTCGGCGTGCCACCGGGCCCGGTCGCCCGAGACCGCCCACCGCCGCCCGTCGATCTCGGGGAACGTCGCCTCGGTCTTGTCCCGGTCGCCGAGGTAGCCGAGCGGCACCCGGCCGGCGGTGGCGAGCCAGCCGATCTCGTCGCTCCCGGGCTCGAGCACCCGGCGACGGTCTTCGGCGACGACGACCGTGGCGGCCTCGGGACGGAACCGGGCGGCGCCGGGATCGATGCCGTCACCGGCCCGGGCGACCGCCTGGCGTCCGGTCTCGGACGAGCCGAGGACGTCGACCACGGTCACGCCGGGGATCATCGTGGTGAGGTCGCGGCGGACCGGGGCGGACAGCACCGTGCCGCCGGTGATCAGGTGGCGCAGCGGTGGCACGTCGTCGCGGCGACGGAGGGCGTCGACCAGCGGCCGGGCGAAGGCGTCGCCGACGAGCTGGAGCGAGGTCGCCTCCTCGGCGGCCCAGGTGTCGATGACGCCGTCGGGGTCGAAGCGGTCGGTGCGTTCCGGCACCAGCACCGTGCCCCCGGCGAGCCAGGTGCTGAGGGCGTTCCACTGGGCGGCGCCGTGCATGAACGGGGCGGTGGCGAGAGCCCGCAGCCGACGGGGCCGAGCGGCCCGCTCGGCGAGCGCCTCGGGCTCCAGCTCGACGCCGAGGCACGACGCCGCGAAGTCGTCCTGCCGCCAGAGCACGCCCTTGGGCCGGCCGGTGGTGCCACCGGTGTACAGCACGTAGCGGTCGGCGCCCGACGCGTCGGACGCCACCGGCCGGGGATCGGCCGCGGCCAGCGCGCCGTCGTAGTCGATCGCGCCGGGCAGGGGCGGGGTGCCGGAGCCGTCGTCGACGTGGAGCAGCAGCCGCGGGGCCACGGCCATCCGCTCGACGGCGCCACCGACCTCCGCGGCAAGGGACGCGTGGTAGACGATCGCCGACGCCCGGCAGTCGTCGAGCACCTCGACCATCTCCGACGCCGTGTACCTCCAGTTGACGTTGACCGACGCCGCCCGCACCCGGGCCGCGCCGATCATCGCCTCCAGGTACTGGTTGCCGTTGTGGAGGACCAGGGCGACGTGGTCGTGGGGGGAGTGCCACCGCTCGGTGGCGGGCTCGGAGGCCGGTCCGACCCCGTGGGCGGCCAGCACCGCCGCGACCCGCCCGGCCCGGTCGTCCTGCTCGGCCCACGACCAGGTGCGACCGCGCCAGACGAGCGCGTCCCGGTCGGGCACGCGTCCGGCGATCTCGTGGAGGGCGGCGGCCAGGCCGCCGGGGCGGGACGCCACCGGTGCGATCAGTCGTCGCGCTCGGTGACCGTGACCGTGTCGATCGTGTCGCCGACGGCGATCGACTGCGCCACCTCGATGCCGGACGTGACGTAGCCGAACAGGTTGTAGAGCTTGTCGAGCTTGCGGGTGCAGTCGTCGATGCAGATGAAGAACTGGCTGCCGTTCGTGTCGGGGCCGGCGTTGGCCATCGCCACCGCACCGAGGAGGTACTCGCCGCGCACCGGCTCGTCGGCGAACCTGTAGCCGGGTCCGCCCCGTCCGGTGCCCTCCGGGTCACCGCCCTGGATCACGAAGCCGGGGACGACCCGGTGGAACGTGAGGCCGGTGTAGAAGCCGGCGCGGGCCTGCACCACGAAGTGGTTCACGGTGACGGGGGCCAGCGCGGGGTCGAGCACCATCGTGATGTCGCCCTTCCCGGTGCCCAGCACCACCTCGTAGCGCTTGGTGTCGTCGATCTGCATTGCGGGGGCGTCTGCCATCCCCGGATCCTGCCACGCCGACCTCCGCCGTCCCGAAGCCTCCGCCGCACGCGGGGCCGGACGCCGTCAGGTGCGGTCCGTGCCGGGGGAGCGCGAGGGGGACGGCGGCGCGAGGTCGGGGACGATCACGTCGGTGACGAACCGGGTCAGATCGTCCTGGCTCGCCCCCCGGGGCATGGGGCTCACACCGGCCAGTTCGTAGAGACCGGTGATCGACCACGCGACCAGGCGGGCATGCGCGTCGCCGCCCCAGTGGGCGGCGATCCGCTCGACCCGTGCGCTGCGTGATCCCTGGATCGTCGGGTGGTCGAGCAGGCCGCTGCGGGACAGCAGCCGCCACGTCGCCGCGTGGGTGGCGGCGTGACGGCGGTAGGCCCGACCCAGCGCCACCACCTGCGACCGGCGGTCGCTGCCGGGCTCGAACGCCCGGTCGATCCGGTCGTCGAGGTCGGCGAGGGCGCGGGTGGTGAGCGCGACCATCAACGCGGTGCGGTCGCGGAAGTAGTTGTAGACGAGCCCCCGCGACACCCCGGCGGCGTCGGCGATCTCCTCGAAGGTGACCTCGCTCGGCATCCGGTCGGCGAGCACCCGCTCCGCCGCGTCGAGGATCAGCTCGCGGCGGACGCTGGGTTCGAGCCGCGTGCGGGCCGCCGTCACGGTGGTGCCGTCCTCCGCTCGGCCGGGGCCTAGCCGACCGGCGTCGACGCGACGGCGACGGCCGTCTCGACCAGCGGGTGGTGGCAGGCGACGAACCGCCCGTCGCCGGTCGGCGCCATCAGGGGCACCTCGGCCGCACACCGCTCGTCGGCCCGGGGGCAGCGGGTCCGGAAGTGGCATCCGCTCGGGGGGGCGAGGGGCGACGGCAGTTCGCCCTGCTCGGGGGCCCGCCGACCGCGGTGGTCGGGGTCGGGCTCGGGGATGGCGTCGAGCAGCAGGCGGGTGTACGGGTGCGCGGGGGCCGCGTAGATGACGTCCGGCGGGCCGACCTCGCAGATGCGCCCGAGGTACATGACCGCGACCCGGTCGCTGACGTTCTTGACGACGGCGAGGTCGTGGGCGATGAACACCAGGGTCAGGCCGTACTGGGCCTTGAGGTCCTCGAGCAGGTTGAGGATCTGCGCCTGCACCGACACGTCGAGGGCGGAGACCGGCTCGTCGCAGATGATGAGGTCCGGTTCGGTCACCAGGGCCCGGGCGATCGAGATGCGCTGGCACTGGCCGCCGGAGAACTGGTGGGGACGGCGGTTCCACGCCACGTCGGGATCGAGGCCGACGGCGTCGAGCACCTCGCGGACCTTGCCCTCCACGGACGGATCGGTCGGCTGCCCGAACCCGGCCAGGTGGAACGCCCCGGCCCCGACGCCCGCGATGAGGGCGAGGAGGCCGAAGACGGCGGCCGGGCCGATGCCGGCGCCGAACACGGCGATGCCGAGGAGGATGATGCCGATCAGCGTCAGCACCGCGGCGACGATGGCGAGCGGACTGAAGGCGGACTTGGCCCAGATCCGCAGGCCCTCGGCGACGATGTCCTGGACCGGGCGTCGCGGGTTCAGCGACGAGATCGGGTCCTGGAAGATCATCTGGAGCTTGGTGCGGGTGCGGCGCAGGTCCTCACCGTGCAGGCGGGTGAGGTCGTCGCCCGCGTAGGTGACCGAGCCCTCGGTGGGCGGCGGGAGCTGCATGATCGCCCGGCCGGTGGTGGACTTGCCGCAGCCGGACTCGCCGACCAGACCGAGGGTCTCGCCCTTGCGGATGTCGATCGACAGGTCGGTGACGGCGAAGACCGTGCCCCGCCCGGTGCGGAAGCGGACGTGGAGGTTCTCGACGCGGAGCAGCGCGTCGGACGGGTCGCCGAGGTGGGCGGTTCCGCTGCCGGCCATCAGTCGACGTTCCCCTCGACCGCGTCGTCGTCGACCAGCTCGAGGTCGACGGCCTGCTCGTCGCCCGGCTCGCGCACGTGGGCCTCCTCGGCGATGGTGTCGAGCGTGGTCTGCTCCCTCGCGATGCCGACGGGGTACCAGCAGCGGTAGAGGTGGTCGGCGCGGCCGCCGGGCTCGGCGACGAGCGGCGGCTCCTCGGTGCGGCAGCGATCCTGGGCGTAGGGGCACCGCGCCGCGAACCGGCAGCCGGCGGGCGGGTGGAGCAGGTCGGGTGGCCGCCCGCTGATCGCCTCGAGCCGGGTGTGGCTGGGCAGGTCGAGGCGGGGGATCGAGCGCAGCAGGGCCTCGGTGTAGGGGTGCCGCATCTCGCGGAAGAGGGTGGCGGTGGGGGCCTGCTCGACGATGCGCCCGCCGTACATCACCGCGATCTCGTCGGCGCGGGTCGCCACCACCCCGAGGTCGTGGGTGACCAGGATGACCGCCATCTCGCGCTCCTCCTGCTGATCGGCGATCAGGTCGAGGATCTGGGCCTGGACGGTCACGTCGAGGGCGGTGGTGGGCTCGTCGGCGAAGAGCAGGGCGGGACCGCAGGCCAGGGCGATGGCGATGACGACGCGCTGGCGCATGCCGCCGGACAGCTCGTGGGGGTACTGGTTCAGACGGCGCTCCGGCTCGGGGATGCCGACCGACCGCAACAGGGCGATGGCGGTGTCCCGGCGCTGGGCCGACGAGTAGTCGAGGTGCTCCTTGATCGACTCGGTGATCTGGTTGCCGATCTTCTTGACCGGGTTCAGGGCGGTCATCGGATCCTGGAAGATCATCGACATCTCGGCGCCCCACACCTTGCGGAGGGTCGAGTGGTCGGCCCCGAGCATCTCGACGCCCTCGAAGCGCACGCTGCCGGTGCGGCTGGCGTAGGACGGCATCAGGCCCATGATCGAGCGCGAGAGCACCGACTTGCCCGAGCCGGACTCGCCGACGATGCCGAGGGTGCGACCCCGGGGGAGCGAGAGGTCGACGTGCTCGACGGCGCGCACCGGACCCCGCGGCGTGGCGAAGGTGGTGGACAGGTCGTCGACGACGAGGAGCGGCTCCCCGTCGACGGGCAGGCCCTCGGCGGGACGGGCGTCGATCGCGGTGCTCACAGCGAGCTCTCCCTGACGTCGAAGCGCGCCCGGATGGCGTCGCCCAGGTAGTTGAGCGCCATCACCGTGAGGAACAGGGCGATGACCGGGCAGAAGAGCGCGTTCAGGGGCGCCCGACTGACGCTGCGGTTCTCGGCGATCATGTTCCCCCACGACGGAGCGGGCGGCTCGACGCCCATGCCGAGCACGCTCAGGGCGCCCTCGCCGATGATGGCGATGCCGACGCTCAGCAGGGCGATCGAGAACATGGCGGGCAGGGCGTTGGGCAGCACCTCGCGGATCATGATGCGGAGGTCCTTCGCCCCCTGGGCCCGCGCCGCGGTCACGAACTCGCGCTGGGACCAGGTGAGGCTCGTCGCGCGGGTGATGCGGGCCAGCAGCGGGATCGCGATGATGCCGAGCGCGAGGATGAGGATCTGGATCGTGGTGAGCCCGCCGGCCGCCTCGACGACCTCGCCGGCGCCGGCCTGGGGCGCGGTCGGTTTGAGGAACGCCACCAGGCTGAGGGCGAGGACGAGCTGCGGGAAGGCGAGCATCACGTCGAACAGGCTCGACAGGATGGTGTCGATGCGGCCGCGGCGGTAGCCGGAGACCAGGCCGAGCGTGCCGCCGAACACCATCCCCATCGCCACCGCGCCGACGCTGACGGTGAGCGACGCCCGGGCCCCCCAGACGAGCCGGGAGAGCACGTCGCGCTGGCTGCTGTCGGTGCCGAGGACGTGGCCCTCGGTGAAGAGCGGCAGGGCCCGTCCGGCACCGGGAGCCTCGGGATCGTCGATCGGGAGCACCGGAGCCAGGATGGCGACGACCACGACGAGGATCAGCCAGACGGCGGCGACCCAGCCGATGACGCCGATGCCCTTCGCCTTGACGGCCGCCGGGGTCTCGTCGGCCGCGGCGGGTTCGATGGCCATGTTGAGCTGGGCGATCGGGGTCTCAGCTGGCATGGCGGATCCTCGGGTCCAGGACGTTGTAGAGGACGTCGAGCACGGCGTTGATCAACACGAAGCCGATGGCGATGATCGCCACGCAGCTCTGGAGCGTCAGGTACTGCCGGGTGAGGATCGACTCGTAGATCAGGCTGCCCATGCCCTGGATGCCGAAGAGCACCTCGATGACGACGGTGCCGCCGATCAGGGTGCCGATGTTCAGGCCGGCGACGGTGAGCAGCGCCAGGCTCGACGGCCGCAGCGCGTGTCGCCACAGCACCCGTGAGTTGGAGATCCCCTTCGACCGGGCCATCAGGATGAAGTCCTCCTGGAGCGTCTGGATCAGGTCGCTGCGCAGGAGCCGCATGTAGATGGCGATCTGCCCGATGGCGAGGGTGATCGACGGCAGGACCATGTCGGTGAAGTGCTGCGCGGGGTCCTCGGAGAAGTACGTGTAGCCGGTGGGGGAGAACGGCAGGCTCGATCTCACCCCGATCCAGTACGCCAGCAACAGGGCCACCGCGAAGTTGGGGAGCGACAGCATCCCGAACGCGGTCGCGTTGCTCAGCCGGTCGAAGATCGACCCCTCCTTGTACGCGGTGATCACGCCGAGCGGGATGGCGACGGCGAGCGCGATCACCTGCGAGTACAGGATCAACTGCAACGTCGGCGGGAGCGCGGGGGCGAGCCGCTCGCTGACCGGCGACTTGTCCTGCTTGCCGTACTCGTAGCCCATGTCGCCGGTGAGGAACCCCGACAGCCAGTTCCAGTACTGCACCGGCAGCGGGTCGTCGAGGCCCATGTCGGCGCGGACCCGTTCCTTCTGCTCGCGCACGATCTGGTCGGTGCGCGGGTCACCGGTGTTGTCCGACGCGGGGACCAGGAGGTCCTCGGGGTCGCCGGGCAGGAACCGGACCAGCAGGAACGTGAACAGGGTGACGCAGAACAGCACCACGATCAGCTGGGCGAGCTTGCGCGCGACCAGCTTGAGCGTCCGGGCGAGGTTCGGGCTCATGGGGTGGATCCGGGGTGGGGTGGGACGGTCAGTCGGCGATCCAGAGCCCGTAGGTCGGGAAGCCGGCGGCCAGACCGGGCAGCGGCTGATCGCCGTTGGGCAGGGCCGGGAACGTCTCGGGGTCGTAGCCGAACACGTTGGGCTGGGAGCCGATCATCCACGTCGTGAAGTTCGCCCAGACGCTGTACACCTGCTCGCCCATGATCTCGTTGATCTCCTTGTAGATATCGGCGCGGGCGTCGGGGTTCGGCTCGGAGCGGCCCTCGTCGAGGAGGCGGTTGATGTCCTCGTCGTTGAACCGGGAGAAGTTCACCGGCGAGCCGCCCTTGAACCACACGTACAGCTCGTCGGGGTCGCCGCCGGGGTAGTTGCGGAAGCCCATGATGTCGAAGTTGCCCTGGATGGCGTTGTCGATCAGGGCGTCCTGCTGCACGGTGTCGAGCTCGATGTCGAGATCGATCTTGCGGAGCTGCTGCTGGATGTAGGTCGCCGTCTCCTGGGTGAGCGTGCCGGGGGTCGCCTGGTAGGTGAACGTGCGGATCGGGCCGTTCTCCGCCTCGTACTCGTCGAGCAGGGCGCGAGCCTCCTCGAGGTCCTGGCCGTCGGGGAAGGCGGTGTCGTCGAGGTAGGCCGGCGAACCGGGGCCGAAGGGTCCCTGCGCCATCTCGAACTCACCGCGGTTGATGACCTCGGTGTAGTCCTCGGGGTCGACCGTGAGGGCGAGGGCGCGGCGCACGCGGGCATCGTCGAACGGAGGCCGCGAGTTGTTGATCTGGATGAAGGCCAGCTCGCCGAAGTCGTTCGACTCGTAGTTGCGGAGCACGCCGTCCTCGCTGAGGCTCCGGATCGCCTGGAGGTCCGGAGCGCCGGAGAAGTGGCCGAGGTCGATGTCGCCGTTCTCCAGCGCGTTGACCCGCTGCTCGGACTCGATCATCGGCTGGAACACGATCTCGTCGAGGTACGGGTACGGCTTCCCGTCCGGGGCCTCCTGCCAGTAGTCGGGGTTGGCGACGGCCCGGAGCTGGCGGTTCTCCTGCCAGTCGTCGAGCATGAACGGGCCGGTGCCGATCAGGTTGCTGCTGCAGTCCGACGTGTCGTCGAGCTGGGCCTGGGCGGTGATGCCGAGCCGGCCGCTGGAGTAGAGGAAGGCGTTGAACGCCACCCACGGCACCTTGGTGGTGACGGTGACCTCGAGGTCACCGGTGACCTCGACGTTGTCGATGTTGTCCATCACGAAGAGGAACAGCAGCGGCTCGCGGGTCGGGTGCGGGGTGACCGTCTCGGCGGTGGACGAGCCCACCACGCCTCGATAGGCGTCGAGGTTGTTCCGGACGACCTCGGCGGTGAGGTCGGAGCCGTCGTGGAACTTCACCCCCTCGCGGAGGGTGATCGTCCACTGGGTGTAGTCGTCGTTGGGCTGGACGTCCTCGGCGAGGTACGGGACGTACTCGCCGTCGGCGTTGGGCACGGTGAGCGTGTCGTAGATCGTGCGGGCGACCATGATCCCGGAGATGGCGAGCTGGGACTCCTGGAGGCACCAGCCGTCGCCGGTCTCGGCCTCGATGCCCATCGTGATCGAGCCGCCGCGGACCGGGTCACCGGCCTCGACCTCGTCCCCGCCCTTCTTGCCGCCGCAGGCTCCGGCGAGGAGGACTACCGGGAGGAGCAGTGCGAAGAGGCGGCGGGACCGCGGGCGGGAGTGGATCACGGGAAGCCCCCTGGGGGATCGGGCGGGCCGTTCGCGGAGGGTCCGGACGGCGGAACGGGTTGTGACGCACGTCATCGGCGACGTCGCGGGCGGGGAACCTACGGCCTGGTTGGCGCGGCGTCAACAACCCCACCGCGGTTGCCCCGCTCCTGGCCACAGGCTCTAGGGTCCCAGCGATGGACGGGCGCGAGGGCGACGGCCGACCGGGCCCGGCGGGCGGGTCCGCCACGCGCACCGTCGCCGCCGCCGTGCGGGCGTGGGCCGAGGGCCGACCGCTCGACGCGGCCGCCGGTGCGCGCCGGGCGGTCGAGGGCCTCGACGCCGCCGGCGACCGGGTGGGCGCCGCCCGCGCCCGCCGCCTGATGGCCGACTGCCTCGCGGACGCGGGGGAGCACCGGGCCGCCCTCGGCCAGCTCCGTCACGCCCGGCGGGCGTTCGCGGCGCGGCCGGAGCTGATCCCGGACCTGGCGGGCACCGAGGCGGCGGCCGCTGCGAGCCTGCGCGCGCTCGGCCGCCTCGACGACGCCCGTCGGGCCCTCCTGCGCGCCGAGGCCGCCTACGAGGCGGCCGGCATGCCGGTGCGTGCCGCGACGTGCCGCCTCGACCGCGGCGTGGTGCACCACGACGAGGGCGACGTCGCCGGAGCGGTCGACCTCCTGGCCCGCGCCCGCGCCACGTTCCTCGAGCACCGACGACCCGACCTCGCCGCCGTCGCCGACTTCGACCTCGGCGTCGCCCTGCTCGACGACGGTCGGGCCGACGACGCCATCGAGCGCTTCCAGAGCGCCCGCGGCATCTTCTCCTCGCTGGGGCAGGCCACCGACGAGGCGGCGTGCGACCTGAACCTGGGCGTCGCCCTCCACGCGGTCGACCGCACCGAAGAGGCCCGCCGGTCCCTGCGCCGGGCGCGCGCCGCGTTCGAGCGGGCCGGACGCACCGCGGACGTCGAGCAGGTCGATCACGACCTCGACGTGCTCGACGGGCTGGTCGACCCCGACACCGCGGAGCTGTCCGTCCTGCGCGACCTCGGGGAGGTGCCGCCGGAGCTGGTCGAGATGGCCGCCCGCCTCGACCCGCCGACCGACCCGGTCGCGCCGGTCGTCGACGACGCCGACGGGCCGGGGGACCCGGCGGGGGACCCCGACGGCGCGAACGGGGGAGACGGTCCCGACGGTCCCGACGGTCAGGACGGCGGGGGGATCGACACCGAGTCGCGGTAGTCGTGGGCCGCGGTCAGCACCGCGAACACGTAGAAGCCCGAGTGGTTGTAGGAGAAGTAGCCCCGCTCGAGGCCGGCATCGTCGCGCATCGACCCCGACGCACAGAGGTAGGCGGCCGCCGCGGCCGCCGCGTCGTAGAGGTTCTGGCTGTTCGCCTCGCCGTCGCCGTCGGCGTCGAGGCCCCAGCGGGCCCAGGTCTGGGGGATGAACTGCATCGGACCGGTCGCGCGGTCGTAGACCGGGTCGCCGTCGATCCGCCCTCCGTCGGAGTCGCGGATGTGCGCGGTGCCCATCGCTCCGGTGAGCGGGATGCCGATGATCGGCTCGGTGAGGCTGCCGTCGGCCCGGACCTCGGCGCCGCCGTAGGTGCCGTGGCGCGACTCGATGCGACCGATGCCGGCGAGCGCCCACCACGAGATGTCACAGCCCGGCGCCAGCAGCTCCATCAGGCGGGCCGCCTTCAAGTAGGCGTCGAGGACCACGAGCGGGAAGTCGGCGCCCTCGACCGTCGCCAGGCGCCGCTCCTCCTCGACGGTCGCCTCGGCGACCATCAGCTCGCCCGTGAGCCGCTCACGGTCGTCGGCCGCCTGGACCCGCACCCGTTCCGCCTCGGCCAGCGCGTCGCGCACGCCCTCGCGCACGGCGGTGGCGAGCTGCTCCTCGTTGCGACGCGTGATCGCGTTGCGGGTCGCCCGGTCGAGCTGAGAGAGCTGGCGGTCGGCCAGCGCGCCGGCCGTGACCGATGCGGTGGCGAGGTCGTCGAGGGTGCTGGTGTCGAGCGCGAAGAGGGGGCTCAGCTCGCGGCCCGTGCCCGACACGTAGGCCGACACCGCCACCTGGCGCAGCTCGCCGCCGAGCCGGTCCATCTCGGACTCCCAGTGCTCGGCGGCGGTGCGGGCGGCGTCGATCTGCTCGGTCAGCTCGCGCTCGCGGAGCGTCAGCTCGAGGATCTCGCCCGCCTTGGCCGTCTCGAGCTCGGTCGCGGCCGTGAGGTCGGACCGGACCCGGTCGCGTTCGGCCACCGCCGCGTCGTGGGTCGCGCTCTGCACCTGGACCGCCGCCAGGTCGGGGGAGATGTCCGGCAGCTCCCCGAGCGGCGGCAGCTCACCGTCGTCGGGCTCCGCCTGATCGCCCACGCCCGTCGACGAGGCGTCGACGGGCCACGGCCTGTCCGCCGGTTCGGCCCCCGACGCCGGGCCGACCGGCAGCATCCCCAGGGCCACGGCGACACACGCGACGAGACGTCGCGTGCGGGCGCGCGGGGTCGGGGATGGGCGGTCCATGGCCGTTTCCTATCGGATCCGGGACGGGTCGCGTAAGTGCGTCCCGCAAGCCCGGCCTACCCTCCGGGCGATGGACGATCCGATCCCCACCGAGCCGGACCCCGAGCGGGTCACCGTCACCGTCGCCGACGGGGTCGCCGAGGTGCGCCTCAACCGACCCGACAAGCTCAACGCGCTCGACGGTCGGATGTTCCAGGCGATCGTCGCGGCGGGCGATCAGGTGGCGGGCGACCGCCGGGTCAGGGCCGTGGTCCTGTGCGGCGAGGGCCGGTCGTTCTGCGCCGGTCTCGACCTCGCCTCCTTCGCGGCGATGGCGAACCCGGGTGGCGGTGGGTCCGCGGGGCCGGGCGGCGGATCGATCGTCGACCGCCTGCCCGGACGGCCGTCGAACCTCTTCCAGGAGGTCGCGCACGTCTGGCACGCCCTGCCCCAGCCGGTCGTCGCCGCCCTCCACGGTCACGTGTTCGGCGGTGGGCTCCAGATCGCGCTGGGGGCCGACATCCGCTACGCCCGCCCCGACGCCCAGCTCTCGGTGATGGAGGCCCGGTGGGGGCTGCTGCCGGACATGACCGGACCGCAGATGCTCGTGCGCCTCTGCGGCCTCGACGTCGCCAAGGAGCTGGTCTTCACCGCCCGGAGGATCAGCGGCGAGGAGGCCCACGGTCTGGGCCTCGTCACCCACGTCGTCGACGACCCGCTCGCGGCGGCCCGGGCGCTGGCCGCCGAGATCGCCGGTCGCAACCCGCAGGCGATCCAGGGGGCGAAGGCGCTGCTGAACCGGGCGGGCACGCGTCCGCTCGTCGAGTCGCTGATCGACGAGTCCGAGCGCATGGCCGCCCTGATCGGCAGCCCCAACCAGGTCGAGGCGGTCACCGCCGAGCTCGAGGGCCGGTCGCCGGTGTTCACCGACGAGCCGTGACCTCGGCGACCGGGTGAGCCGGATCCGGGAGGGGCGGTGACGCCCGGGTTGGCGCCGGCCGCGCTCGCCGCCCTGGTCGACGCGGTCGGCGCCGACCACGTGCTCACCGATGCCGAGGTCACCGCCGGCCACGTGGTCGACTGGACGGGCCGCTTCCGCGGCGCCACGCCAGCCGTCGTGCGGCCGCGGACCCACGACGAGGTGGCCGCGGTGGTCGCGGTGGCTCGGGCCCATCAGCTCGCGATCGTCCCGCAGGGCGGCAACACCGGTCTCGTCGGCGGCTCGGTGCCCCTGGCCGGCGAGGTGGTGCTCTCGACCGCACGCCTGGCCGGGGTGCTCGCCGTCGACGCCGCGTCCGGCCACCTCACCGCCGGGGCGGGCACGCCGCTGGCGCGCGTGCAGGACGCGGCCCGCGCCGCCGGCTGGGCGTACGGCGTCGACCTGGCCGCGCGCGACTCGGCCACGATCGGGGGCAACGTGGCCACCAACGCCGGGGGCCTCCGGGTGGTCGCCCACGGTCCGACCCGCGCCCAGCTCGTCGGCGTGGCGGCGGTCCTCGGCACCGGTGCGACCGTCGACGACCTCGGTCGCCTGGAGAAGGACGTGACCGGCTACGACCTGTCGGGCCTGCTGTGCGGCAGCGAGGGCACCCTCGGTGTGATCACCGCGGTGCGCCTGCGCCTCGTCCCGGCCCGCCCCGAACGCGTCGTGGTCGCCCTGGGCTTCGGGTCGATGGCGGGCGCCGTCGAGGCGGTGGGCCGGTTGCGGCGGGCGCTGCCGGACCTGGAGGCGGCCGAGGCGTACGGTGCCGCCGAGGCGGAGCTGGTCGCCGGTCACCTCGGCTCGGTGCCGGTGGTCGACGCCCCGGTGACGGTCGTCGTCGAGGTGGCGGCGAGCACGGATCCGACCGACGGGGTCGCCGAGGCGGTCGGCGCGCTCGACGGCGTGCTGGAGGTCCACGTCGCCGCCGACGGGCCGCGGCGGGCCGCGCTGTGGCGGCCCCGCGAGACCATCACCGAGGCGATCGCCACGGTCGGTCCGCACCACAAGCTCGACGTGTCGCTGCCCGCCGACGAGCTGGGCGACTTCGCCGTCGAGGTCGAGCGGCGCGTCGGCGAGGCCGTGCCCGGCGCCCGGACGTGGATCTTCGGCCACCTGGGTGACGGCAACCTGCACGTGAACGTCACCGGGGTCGAGCCCGACGACGCGACGGTCGACGACGTCGTGCTCGGGCTGGTCCTCGAGCGGAGGGGCAGCATCAGCGCCGAGCACGGCATCGGCACCGCGAAGCGGGCGTGGCTCGGTCGCCAACGGGGCGACGACGCGCTGGCGACGATGCGGGCGATCCGGGCCGCCTGCGACCCCGACGGCATCCTCAACCCCGCCGTGCTGCTCTGACCCGACGAACCAGCGCGTACGCTCTCGTCCAGCCCTACCCCCGGGGTCCTCCTCCGATGACCACCCTCGTCCTCGTGCTCACGGCCGTCGCGTGCGGCGTCGCCACCCTGGTGTGGGCCCGTTCGGCCCGCCGCCTCGGTCGGGTCTACCGGCGGGTCGCGGCCGAGCGGGGGATCACGTCCGACGCGGCGGTCCTCGCCCGGTCGGCGTTCCGCAAGGACGTCCACACCACGACCCTGTACGCGGTGCTGTGCGTCGCGGTCGGGGCGCTGGCGGTGTCGACCGGCGCCGTCGACGGTGGGCCGGAGCTGCTGTTCGGGCTCATCCTCGTGCCCGTCGTGGTCTCGGTGCTGTCCGCTCGCGACTTCGTCCGCGAGTCGCGCCTGGCCGACGACCGCTACGACATCGAGCGGCGCGCCGAGGAGGTGCTCGACCAGGACCGCCTCGCCCCGCAGCGCTGGGCGGCCCGGCTCGCCCCCGAGTCGCTGCCGACGCTGCCCGGCTTCGAGGTCGGCAAGGTCTACAAGGCGGGTAGCGGCGTGATGGCGGGCGACTTCTTCGACGTCTACGACCTCGGCCGCGGGCGGGTCGCGGCGGCGATCGGCGACGTGACCGGCCACGGCATCGAGCCCTCGATCACCGCCCTCCAGGCCAAGTACCTGCTCCGCGTGCTGCTCCAGCAGTACCGCGACCCGGGCCAGGTCTTCGAGGAGCTGAACGACCGCATGTCGGCACTGGAGCGCCTCGAGGAGTTCGTGTCGTGCTTCGTCGTCGTGTTCGACACCGAGGCGGGCACGTTGCGCTGGGCGTCGGCCGGACACCCGACCGCGTGGTGCTGGCACGACCGCGAGGTGCAGCCGCTCGGCCAGACCGGCCCCCTGCTGATGCTCGACCCCCACGGCGCCTTCACCAGCCGGGAGATCCCCTTCGACCCCGGCGACCTGGTTCTGATGTACACCGACGGTCTGGCCGAGGCCCGCTCGGGCGACGACCTCTTCGGCGAGGAGCGCATCGGCAACATGCTCCGGCGCGACCCCGGCGCCGCGCCCGACGTGCTCTGCAAGTCGCTCCTGGAGGCGGCCAAGGACTTCGCCTCCTCGCCCCTCACCGACGACACCGCCATCCTCGCCCTCCGCCGCGTCTGACCGACGCCGCGGTCGTCGTCGGCGGACGACCGCTTTCTCCTAGGGTCGCGGGCGTGTCCGATGCCTTCGCACCGGGGGCCGGGTCCCCCGACGACGCCACGACCGACGACGCGGCCGCCCGACTCGCGGCGGCCGCCGATCGGGCCCTCGCGGGCAACCTGGCCAAGGTCGGCGACAAGCTCGCCCGGCAGGGGAAGCTGTTCGTCCGCGACCGCCTCGACCTCCTCCTCGACCCCGGGTCGTTCGTCGAGGACGCCCTCCTCGCCAACGCGGCCGGGGTCGACCTCCCCGCCGACGGCGTCGTCACCGGCACCGGCCGCATCGACGGTCGGGCGGTGGTGGTCGTCGCCAACGACCCGACGGTCAAGGCCGGATCGTGGGGCGCGCGGACCGTCGAGAAGATGATCCGCGCCACCGAGACGGCCCTGCGCCAGGAACTGCCGATCTTCTGGCTGGTCGACTCGGCCGGGGCGCGCATCACCGATCAGGTGCAGCTCTTCCCCGGGCGGCGCGGGGCGGGCCGCATCTTCTACAACCAGATCAAGCTGTCGGGCCGGGTGCCGCAGATCTGCTGCCTGTTCGGACCCTCGGCCGCCGGCGGCGCGTACATCCCGAGCTTCTGCGACATCGTGATCATGGTCGAGGGCAACGCCTCGATGTACCTGGGCTCGCCGCGCATGGCCGAGATGGTGATCGGCGAGGTGGCGACCCTCGAGGAGACCGGAGGCGCCCGCATGCACGCCACCGTGTCGGGTTGCGGCGACAACCTCGCGGTCGACGACGCCGACGCCATCGAGCAGGCCAAGGCCTGGTTCTCGTACTTCCCGGACTCGTGGCGCGACGAACCTCCCCGCTATCAGCCCCGGCCGCCGGCGCGACCGCTGGTCACCGGCGACGTCCCCGACGACGACAAGGCCGGCTACGACGTCCACACCGTCATCGACGGGCTGCTCGACGACGAGAGCTTCTTCGAGCTGAAGCCGCTGTTCGCCCCGGAGCTGGTCGTCGGCCTGGGCCTCCTCGACGGTCGGCCCGTCGGCGTCGTCGCCAACAACCCCGCGCAGAAGGGCGGCGTGCTGTTCGTCGACTCGGCCGACAAGGCGGCCCGGTTCGTGTGGTGCTGCGACGCGTTCAACGTGCCGCTGGTCTTCCTCACCGACGTACCGGGCTTCATGATCGGCACCCAGGTCGAGGCCCAGGGCATCATCCGCCACGGCGCCAAGATGGTCACCGCCATCTCCGAGGCCACCGTGCCCAAGGTGTGCGTCGTGCTCCGCAAGGCCTACGGCGCCGGCCTCTACGCCATGTCGGGTCCCGCCTTCGAGCCGGAGGCCACCGTGGCCCTGCCGACGGCGAAGATCGCGGTGATGGGCCCCGAGGCGGCGGTCAACGCCGTGTTCGCCAACAAGATCGCGGCGATCGACGACCCCGACGAGCGGGAGCGGTTCGTCGCCGAGCAGCGGGGCATCTACGAGGCCGACGTCGACCTCCTGCGCCTCGCGTCGGAGATGGTCGTCGACGCGGTGATCGAGCCCGAGGCGCTCCGCGACGACCTCATCCGCCGCCTGGAGCGGGCCGAGGGCAAGGACCGCCGCTTCTCCGACCGCCGCCACGGCGTCCCCCCGGTGTGAGCATCCCGTCGTCGGTCGTCATCCGCGACGTCGGGCCGCGCGACGGGCTCCAGCCGGAGGCGCCGGTGCCGGTCGCCGACCGAGTGCGTCTGGTCGAGGCGCTGGTCGACGCCGGGGTCCGCCACGTCGAGGTCGCCGCCTTCGTATCGCCCCGGGCGGTCCCCGCGATGGCCGGGGCGGCCGAGGTCGTCGCCGCGATCGACCGCCGGCCCGAGGTGACCTACGCCGCCCTCGTCCCCAACGTGAAGGGGGCCGAGCTGGCCCTCGCCGCGGGCGTCGACGAGATCACCGTCACCGTCTCGGCCTCGGCGACCTACAACGAGCGCAACGTCCGCATGTCGATCGACGAGTCGGTCGTGGTCATCGGCGAGGTCGCCGCCCTCGCCGGAGCCACGCGCGTAGACGCCGTCGTCTCGTGCGCCTTCGGGTCGCCCTACGAGCCCGAGCTCGGCCCCGGCGACGCGGTGGCGCTGGGGGAGCGGGTGTCGGCCGCCGGCGCGAGCCGGGTGACCTACGCCGACACCACCGGAATGGCCACGCCGCGCCTGGTCGGGCAGCTGCTCGACGCGGCCGGTGCGGGCACGACGGCCGCCGACCTCGGCCTCCACCTGCACGACACGCGCGGCACCGCGCTGCTCAACGCGTGGGTCGCGATCGAGCGCGGCGTCACCCGGTTCGACACCGCCGTCGGTGGCCTCGGCGGCTCGCCGTTCGCCCACGGCGCCGGCGGCAACCTGGCCACCGAGGCGCTGGTCGCGGTCCTCGACGACGCCGGCATCGCCACCGGCATCGACGTCGAGCGGCTCGTGCTCGCCGCGGCCCTCGTCGAGGAACTGGTCGGGCGCCCGGTGCCGAGCGGCGTCGCCCACGCCGGCCCCCGCACCCGCCGCACCCCCACCTCCTCCTGACGCCGCCCCTTCCCGGCCCGGGTAGCGTCCCGCGATGGACGAGAGCGCGGCCGGGGTGGTCGCCGGTACCTGGTGGTGGGACGACGACGGGGTCACCCGCGCCGAGGTGTGGCTCGAGCTGCGCGACGGGGCGATCTCGGGTTCGACCGGCGTCAACCGCCTCCGGGGCACCTACGCCGGGGATCCGCCGACGGTCGTCGGTGCGGTGGCCACGACGATGCGGGCCGGACCGGAGCCCGCGATGGACGTGGAGCGGCGGGTGCTCTCGACGCTGGGTGACGGGGCGCCGCTGTCCGTCGACCACGACCGGCTGGTGCTCGGTACCGGGACGGCGATGCTCACCTTCGTCCGGGTCGATCCCCACCCCGACGGCGACTGGACCGTCACCGCGGTGCACCGGCCCGAGCGGCAGGCGGTGGTGTCCGACGGCCGACCGCAGCGGGTCCTGATCGCCGGGTCCCACGTGGCGGTCTCGACGCCGAGCGGCTCGACCGACGGATCGGTGGCCCTCGGCGGCGCCGGACGGCACTCGATGGCCGTGTCGACCGGAGCGCTCCCCGTGGGCGCCGATCCCGCCGACGTCGCCCTGGTCGACGCGCTGGGTCGGGTGCGGAGCTGGTCGCTCGACGGTCCGGTGCTCCACCTGAACCGCGACGACGGTGGCATCGCCGTGACCCTCGCCCGCGACCCGGGCCCCGCC